>CAVRWR010000116.1:0-6175 GCA_963724445.1 uncultured cyanobacterium
TATTCAATGCTTCAATAGCAATATCTTTCTGTTGATAGAGGAATTTACGGCTCACTCCCTCTTCATGAGCTAGATGGCTGATTTTGGACTTTTTTGATAAGACTTTAACCGCTAAATCTTGACGCTGACGAGGTTGAAGACAAGAAGCGACAGAAGGAGATGGATTCACTCAAATAACTCACACATTTGGTTGATTTTTCCTAATTTAACAGTATGAGACACTTCACAGCACGGAGGGCAACTATTGAGAACATTTGCACTATGAGATGGAGTATTTTTCTGCCAAAGTGTAACCCTAGTTTGAACAGCGCCAAAGTTTTAATTAATGAAAGGCAACTACGTCAAAAAGATCTCATACCTATTTTCAAAACAGAATCTATTGTCTCCGATATTTTAAACGAAAAACGACAGTTAACTGTACGCCATATTCAAGAATTAGCTGGATTTTTCAACCTCTCCCCTGCTGTATTTTTCCCTCGTTCGCCAAACATCAAAGCTATTGCTTAAAGCGCGATCGCCTCATCTAAACCAAGTCGTCTAACAACTGGCTCATTTCCTCTTGATAGTTAGTTCGATTATCGTCGTAGGTCATCAAAGTATTAATATCAGCGTGACGACTTAACTTCTGTACCTTACGTATATTCCCATCGGTAGCATCTAGGGCTGCGGTAATAGAACTATGTCTGATTCTGTGAGGACTCATTTTCTTTAGAGATCCAGCCTTTTTACAGATGCGGTCAACAATAGTGTAAATCCCATTACCACTCAACCGCCGTCCGTAGTTGGCATTATCCACAGCAATAAATAAAGGATCGTCAAGTTTAGCCGTCCCCCTAGCAACTAACCATTCACCGATGGCGATCGCGCTTTGAGGAGGTAAGCTAATAATCTGTTTTTTGCTACCCTGACCTTTTCCTATAATCGATAAGGTTTTACCCTCAACATCAAAGTCCGAAATATTAGTCAGAGATATTTCACCCCGTCTGAGGGCATTACCCCATAGCAATCTTAATAAAGCATAATCTCTAATTCCCTTGAGTGAGGAGCGTTTGGTTTGAACCGAGCGTTTTCGTTCGGCAATAGCTAAAACCTTAATAAAAGCATCTTTATCTACCCCTGCTGTATCGCGATAGGGTTTAATTTTTTCTCCTTTAACGTCCTCTAGGGTATAGCTACAGACACCAATTTTTCGACCCATAGCTGCTAAGGATTTGAGCGCAGCGAGGCGACGGTTAACAGTAGCTTCCTTTAATCCTTTAGAGATTAACATGGCTTTGTAGCTTCGAACTAACTGCACAGCGGTGGTTTGTTCTAAATGGAGAAATTCCAATACCAGATTGGGAGTGAGTTCACCATCAGCCATCACTCTGAAAAAATCGTTGAGATCTTTTTTATAAGCACGTCTGGTATTAGGCGATCGCTTTTGGGCAAGCAATTGGGCAACAACATCTGGTACTTCGTCAATCTTAAATGACGAACCAATTTGAGTAGTTAAGGAAGCCTCTAAACGAGTTATGGCACTCGTTAAATCGGACATGAATTTTTCTCAACAAATCTTTGTCAAGAATTATCCCATTTTTACAACCACTTATAGCGAAGGCGATCGCGTTTCGTCTGCCTTTGACAAAGATGTTTAAAGAGAATTACTTGGATTCAGACGAAGCGTGAATAAGTGGTCTGGGAATTATCGACCGATGGGGTGAAACTCTTCTCGCCCCATGCGAAGGCTACCGATTAATCTTGAATAATTTGGTAAGTCGAGTTAGTGATAATGCATATTATCGTAATCATGTTCGTGTAGTAAAAATACCTCAATTGCCAAAATAATGTTGGTTAACGCATAAGTTGAAAATCTTCGCACATAAAGTGAAAAATTAACACAAAAGATGAAAATTATTAACGTATAAGTTGAAAATGCACCTCTGACTAATAATCTAAAAATAGTCCATCTCTATTAATGGGAGGTCGAAGCTTGGCAGTGGTCGCGAGAAGAATTACCAACAGGGGAAGCCTCAAAGTCATTGGTAAGTTTCCCAGTTTGAAGATGAATACCGCAATTTGGTGGGAATCTCAACTCGAACGGGACTATATTTATCTGCTGGAAATTGACCCAGATGTTCTTTCTTACCAAGGACAACCTTTTACCATTACCTATGACAGTCTTGATAAACGAAGGAAATATACCCCAGATTTTTTATTAGAAAGAAAAGGCTCTAGGCAAATAGTAGAGGTCAAACCAGATAACAAAGTTGAAGAATTCCAAAATACCCGTCGCTTTCAACAAGCAGCAAATTTCTGCAAGGCGAATAATCTAGAGTTTGTAGTGGTGACAGAGAAAACCATTCGAGTTCAGCCCAGACTAGATAATATCAAGCTGCTTCACAGATACGCCAGAGTAGCTCTATCTTGGCACAATTACATTGATTGCTCAGAGTACTTTCGTTCTGTTGAAACTTCAAGTCTTCTGGAGGCAGAGAAAAACTTAAAAGCAAAAGGAGTTACGCGCAACTATCTGCTGCGATTACTCTGGAGTGGTTTTCTGATCACGGACTTGATGAAACCGATTACACCCTTCAGTTTGATTCAACTGTCGCGGGAGGCAATCAATTGGGAGGGACAGGTTAATCAATGACTAGAATCCAACTAAAAAAAGGATTGCGGTTGCTTTTGCAAGGTAGAGAATACAGCATCGAGCAACGCTTACCCACAGGAGAAATTCAGCTAAAAAACCTACTGACTAACACCTGTTCCAATTTAAAAGAAGTAGTTTTGACCCAGTTATTGTTTCAAGGAGAACTTCAATTTTTAGGTGAGGACTCAGAGACAGTCAAACAACAGAACGACAAAAGGTACAGTAGTACCGATTTTACCGAATTACCACCTGCGTTAAGAGAGGAAGCCAAAAGAAGATACAGCTATGTCAGCCGAGTTCTTGAATCAACCCCGAACAAGCGAACTGCTACAACTCTAGAACCAATTATCTCCTTAGTATCGAGGGAAATAAAAGATAGTAAACCACCGTCATGGCTAACTCTTTATCGCTGGCTCAAGAATTACTCTTCATCAGGAGAAGACATTCGCGGATTAGTCCCTCTTCATTCAGCCAAGGGAAACCGTCAGTCGCGATTAAATCCAGAAGTACGGCAAATTATCAAAAACGCTATCGACCAAGTGTATTTGAATACTACTCAAGCTGAAGGAATGGATGTTTACGACCGAGTAATTATAGAAATAAATCAGTCTAATCGTTTGAGGTCAACTCTGGGTCAAGAAAAACTCGAAATTCCCAGCCAAATGACTATTTATCGTGCGATTGCTCAATTAGACCCCCACCAGACTGCTATTGCTCGCTATGGTCGCAGAATTGCTGGTTCAATGTACGACCCTGTTAAGCTAGGTCCTCGTCCCAGTCGTCCCTTAGAAAGAGTCGAAATAGACCATACTAAATTACCTTTATTTGTGGTCGATACAGAAACCAGATTACCAATAGGAACGCCTTGGTTGACCAGTGCTATAGACAAATATTCAGGAGTAAACCTGGGTTATTACGCTAGTTTTGAGCCTCCTAGTTACCTATCGGTGATGCAGTGTTTGTCTCATGCTATTCGCCCCAAAAACTACCTTCGAGCTTCATACCCGAATGTAGCAAATGATTGGGATACCTACGGACTACCAGAAGTAATTGTCGTTGATAATGGCAAAGAGTTTTATAGTACCTCCTTTGAAGATGCTTGTCTGAGTTTAGGTATCGTCATCCAATATTCTCCTCCCAAAATGCCTTGGTACAAGAGTGCTATCGAAAGATATTTTGGTGCTTTGAACACTCAACTGCTCTCCCATCAGCCTGGTAAAACTTTTGCCAAGTTCATGCAGCAGCATGATTACGACTCAAAGAAGAGTGCAGTCGTTTCTTTTGAAGCACTTCAAGAAATTCTGCACCTGTTCGTCGTCGATATTTACAATCAAAGTTCCCATCCACAGCTAAAATCTCCCCGTCAACAAGTTTGGTCAAAGTCAATAGCTTCCTTTCCACCAGCTTTGCCACCGTCAATGACTGAACTCAAAGTACTAATTGGAGCCACGATTGAACGCACCATCACTAGAAGAGGAATTGAATTTGAAGGTTTGATTTATAACAGTAGCCAACTAGCTCGTCTGCGCTCTGGAGTACAACAATCTCCTAGAACTAAAGTCAAATATAACCCAACGGATTTATCGAGTGTTTATGTTTTAGACTCGAACAATCACCAATTTATAGAAGTGCCTGCGCTGCATCAAGAATACACCCAAGGTTTAAGCCTCTGGCAACATAAAGTAGTCAAACAATTGGCGCGTCTTGAAGCAGACAAAGTAGATATTGTTGCCCTAGCTCTGGCTAAAGAGAAGATTCAACGTATTGTCGAGCGGGAATGGAAACAATCAAAAAGAGGAAAAACCCGTCAATCAATGGCGAGATGGCTTGGTATAGAAAGCTCCTCCTCAACTCTTGAAACAGGTGAACAATTACCACCGAACAAGAGTCAAACAATGGATAGTCCAGTAGAAGCTGCTTCTGGTCAACCAAGCTCCTTAAATGGAATATCTAATCTTGATAATGCCTTAGTTACATTACCCATACCAAGCGAACCAACTGATATCCATCAAACACAGTTTCAGGTAAAACCCTCATTAATTCAACCCAAAACTGATCAAGTCAAAGCAGACTCCAACTCACAGGAGCAGAATCAGAACACATCAGATGAGATTCAATCAACTCAATCTGTTCGACAAGAGCGAATAGAAGATGATTGGCAGCCAGATTTATCAGGCTGGGATGTTAGCTACGGTCTACCCAAGTAAGGAAAACGCTCATGTCCAAAACTCAACCACAACTCTGTACCATGACTGCGGCACAAAGACTTAAAATCGCTAATCAGATTTATATTTCCTACCCTCGATTTAAAGAAATTCTCGGTGCAATTGAGTATTGTCATCATTTCTCATGTTGTAAGGACGAACCAGAATGTATGTTTCTGTCTGGTGCGACGGGAGTCGGTAAGACTACTATTTATCGAACCTATGCCAGCAAATATCCCAGACAAATTACTCCTGCTGGAACAAATATTCCCATCCTGGCGGTAACTATCCCCGCTCCTGCTACGGTCAAAACAGTTGTTTCCAAACTCCTGTGGCAACTCGGCGACCCTGCTTATGACAAAGGCTCAACAGGTAAGCAGACATTCGCTTAATTGGTTTGATGAAAGATTGTGGGGTTCAACTGTTGATTTTGGATGAATTTCAACACTTTATTGACCGAGATTCAGCTAAAGTATTAAAAACGGTTTCTGATTGGCTCAAAACTTTAATTTTAGATACTAATTTGCCAATTATTTTAATTGGTTTACCTGAAGCCGAGCAGATTCTCCAACTTAAGTGTCATTCTCAACTTAGTCGTCGATTTGCTAACCGATGTTATTTAGGTCCTTTTGTTTGGCAACCTGATAATGGTGAAGAGTTTCGGACTTTTTTACATTTATTAGAATCTCAACTGCCTTTAGAATCTGCCTCCTATTTGTCTGAGTTGGATCTGGCTAGGCGATTTTATTATGCTTCAGATGGGGTAATTGCTTATGTAATGAAGTTAATTCGCTACGGAACTTACCTCGCTCTCCAACAGCATCGAGAGCAATTAGACTTAGGTATTTTAGCTGTTGCCTTTGAAAAATACGTCCATGCTGATAAGGCAGGTAAAGTTAATCCTTTTCTCAGCGATGAATTTCAGCTTCAAGAACCAGAAGCCCAATCAGCACTGGCTATCGGCGCAACCAACAATCGCCTAAAATCTAAGCCAAAGAAGCCCAAAGCTTCCTCTATTTTAACGACGAGGTAACTACTAGATCAACTTCCACACCTCAAAAGTTGCTGCGTACTCCTTCACCCTATGATGATGAGAGTTTAGCAGGTTATATTCTGCGTCTGAGCGAAACAAATTATTACCAGTCTCCTCACTGGATTCTGCAATTGGCAGGTTATCGGGGCAATCGGGTTCTTCGATTTAATCGCCATGATAATAAACCGACAAAACTCAAACAACTAACTGGTACAGATAATAAGTTGCTCAAATCAAAAGCTTTTGGAGCTACAACAGAAGGTAATATTACGAGCTATGGAGTCTACAAAAAAGCTACTCAACTAT
>CAVRWR010000117.1:0-16859 GCA_963724445.1 uncultured cyanobacterium
TCCATCACAATCCAGTTTTCACAGTCTGGGTTAGCTGCGGTAACACTGCGATCGGCATTGGTTGTAAGATTTTTGGACATAAGTTTCACTAATTTGATAATTTAAGCCTCAAAGATGAAGTTGAAATAATCGTACAAAAATATGCTGAAGCTTGATTTAAGGATTATCTGTTTTTTTGGTAATTATTGCCTGAGAAGAATATACGGGAAACTCTCATAACCTACAAATATCATTCTCAGATAAATTTCAGTATTTAAAGGTTTGATAGTTATTGTCATCGAAAACAATTACACACAAATTAAACGCTATGAAACTCAAATATATTGCTACTGTTACTGCTGCTTCAATTTTAACTATAGGCGGGGCTGCATTTCTAGGTAACGTTGCTACTGCCTCCACATTTAATAATACGTCTACAGTTATTGCAGGTAATCCCTGTGACCTGGCAGAAGAGAAAGTAAATCCCTGTGCATCGGCTAATCCCTGTGCCGCAGAAGAGAAAGTAAATCCCTGCGCATCGGCTAATCCCTGTGCCGCAGAAGAGAAAGTAAATCCCTGCGCTTCAGCTAATCCCTGTGCCGCAGAAGAGAAGGTAAATCCTTGTGCCTCAGCTAATCCCTGTGCAGGCAAGTAAATATATTTTAACTATCGATTATTGAGATAATATTTAACTTTTTTCCTCACCGTCGAGCGATCATAATCATTTATGGTTGCTTTTTTTTAAGCAGAAATGATCGAAATCGAATATCTAATTCAAAATGTCCAATCATAAGGTCAAAATATCCCTATTTATTGTAATTGCCTTGAGTATCTTCGGCTGCAAGACTTCCCAGTCTGCCAATTCGTCTAATATATCTCGCCAAGAATGTGAGGCAGATCAAGCATTTGCATTTATTCCTCCAGGAGAATTTATTCTCGGTAGCGATCGCCAAGAACGCGATTTTGCCTATAATATCTCAGCAAGAGCGATCGCCAAAACGGAAGCAGAAATTAGTCAAGCCGAACAAAAATTGCGTCAGTCAGGCTGGTTTGAAAGCGAAGCGGAGCGACAAACCAAGAATCTGGCAAGCTTCTGTCTGAGCCGAAATTTGGTCACTAATCAAGAATATCAGGAGTTCGTTCAAGCGACTAACCATCGTCCCCCAGGTATCACTGAGTCAGAATATCAACAGCAAGGGTTCTTAGTTCATCCTTACTCCAAGGTGCAAGACTTTCTTTGGACAGCAGGAACTTATCCTTCTGGTACGGCGAAACATCCTGCGGTACTAATTTCTTATGATGATGCTTTAGCTTATGCAGCTTGGAAAAGTCAGCAGACAGGATTGACCTATCGTTTACCCACTGCCGAAGAATGGGAAAAAGCAGCCAGAGGAACAGATGGAAGATACTTTCCTTGGGGTAATAATTGGTCAGATGATGTAACTAACGCTGGGGTGAGTGGACTGAATTATACTAGTGCGATCGCAACTTTTCCCTTAAGCAAGAGCGAATATGGCATAGAAGACATGGCGGGTAATGTCTTTGAATATACTTCTACTCTAGAAAAGCAAGAAACCCTCGCCGTAATGAAAGGCTGTTCCTGGGATGACTTACCAGGTTTTTGTCGTGGTGCATATCAGCATACTCGTCCAATTAATTCCAAACATATCTTATTTGGTTTTCGCTTAGTTAAAGAGTAGATACTGCTAAAGATTTAATGAAAAATTATCTACAAATGTTCATAAAAACGTAGGATGGGGACGAGTAATGTGAATATTCCATAATGCTTTCACGTTAGCTAGCATTTCCCGTAATAAATAGGGAATCATTCCTCGTAGCCCATAAATTTCTCGATCTGGCGTTCCCAAACCAACTGTTTTTACTCCTAACTGACGACAAGTGTAGACAGCGCGAGGCAAATGATAATTTTGGGTAATTACAACTGCTTGATGTACGTCAAAGATTTTATGAGCGCGGTAACAACTCTCATAGGTGCTAAAACCTGCATAATCTAAAATAATATCTTTGGTTGGTATACCTTGACTATGAGCATATTGCTTCATTGCCAGAACCTCATTGTAAGAAATCGTGCTGTTGTCTCCCGTCATTAGCAGCTTGTGAATGCGATCGCTCTGGTAGAGTTTCACCGCAGCTTCCACTCGGTCAGCTAACATGGGGCTAGGAGTTCCATCTGCCGATAAACCCGCACCAAATACAATAGCAACATCTTCAAATGGAACTCGATCCAATTTAAAATAGCGATCGCTATTAGTTGCTAAATTAATATAGCCTGTTGTTACTATTGGTAATACGAGCAGACCAATTGCGAACCATAATATTATTAACAGTAGTCGAGAGAATACTTGAGAAAATATTTTCTTTCTTCTTCGTTTAAAGTAAGATTTTCGGCGTTTGTTTTTCAAACTATTAAAGTTAAATATCTTTTTAAAAGACACTAGATAATTCTCCTACACAAAAGATGAGACATTCATCAAAGTATGCTTTAAATGAAAATATTTATTCAGCAAAAAAATGCTACTTTTCAATGTAGAAATTAATAAATTCAAAGTTTAGCCATGCTGATGGCGATGATGAATATCGGGCAAATGAAAGTGAGAATGAAACATCGCTTTGTGTTCGTGCCAATGAGAATGAAGCAGTGAAGCCGAAAAACCTGAATGGTTATGGGTATGATGTTTATCATCATGACGATGCTGGTGTTGATGGAAGCTTGCAATATGCTCGTGTTCGTGGCTGTGTTGGTCTTGAAATAGTGCGAATAAAGAACCTATTGTTAGTAACAATGCTACTTGTTGAATCAGAGCGATTTCCTCTCCCAAAATTAAAGCTGAAAAAAGAATTCCAAATAAAGGAGCAGAGGAAAAAAGCATTTGAGAGCGTGTTGCACCCAAACTCTGGGCTGAAGTTATATAAAGAACGATGCTAATTCCATAAGCTAACATTCCTATGCCTAATGCGATAAAGATATTTGAGGCAGAAGTAGTGGATGGCTGAATTAATATACCTAAAATGAGATTGACACTTCCCGCTACTGTTCCTTTATAAAAGGTACTTTGTGCGGGACTTATGCCATCGATTAGTGATGTCAAATGGTTGTCTAAACCCCAACTAATACAGGCGATAGTTACCAACAAACCTGCTTCAAAACCTGCTGCTTTTTCACCTACAGATAATAAAATCGCAGCTAGAATACAGCCACTTACACCAATCCAACCAATACGTCCTAAATGGTCTTGAAAAAAACAGTAACCCAAAATTGCCGTAGCTACTAACTCTAAATTTAACCACAGAGAAACAGAAGCAGCCGAGGCAAATTGAAGTCCTAACAAAAGAAATATCGGTGCTAGAATGCCACCAAAAACAATAGCTCCTAAAAGATACAAACGATTTTTATTTGATAGGTGACTGGGAAGTTTGACTTCTTTGTTTTTCAGTAATAGAGGAATAACTCCTATTGCTGCTCCTAAATAAAGTAATCCAGCTAACTGAATAGGAGCAAAGGAGTCTAGCAATAGTTTACTGGCAGGAGTTGCCGAGCCAAATAAGGCTGCTGAGATTAAAGCAAACAAAATGGGCAATCGTCTGTTCATTATTTTCCAAGTTTTCAATTATAAATAAATATTTAATGAAAAATCATCTTTCTCCCTACCTATGTGTAGTATCAATTGCGCTTTCGTTCGACTCTTAAACCAACTACAACAGCGATTTCACCGATGATTGCGATGTAGCTTTTGCAGGAAAATCTGTTTCAACTATGGCAGCTTTCTGTTTGGGCATTAACCACTTGCCAAACTGGGCATAGAGGGCAGGAATCACTAATAACGTCAAGGCTGTGGAGGTAAATAAACCGCCTAAAACCACAATTGCCAAAGGTTGGAGAATTTCATTGCCCGCTCCACTGGCGATCGCTAAAGGCAGCATCCCCAATGCTGATGTCAGGGCAGTCATCAAGATAGCGTTTACTCGGTCTAGAGAACCGTTGACGATCGCATCTTTTAGGTGCATCCCTTGAGCAAACTTACTGTTGTAATTGTCTACCAGTAGTAAACCATTGCGAACGGCAACCCCAAACAAAGTAATAAACCCGATTAGCGAAGCGATGGAAATCACACCACCACTCAAGGCAATAGAAATAATACCACCGACTAATGCCAGGGGTAGATTAATCATAATGGCGACTGTAGCAGGAAGGGATTTCACCGAGAAAAACATCAAGATAGCGATGACAATCGCTGCTAGGATACTAAACACCAGCAGGTTATTGGTAGCACGTTGCTCCGATTCAAACTGTCCGCCGTATTGGATAAAATAGCCCTTGGGCAACTGTACCTTTTGTCGAATAGTCTTTTGAATATCACCCACTACACTACCCAAGTCACGCCCTTGGACGTTGGCTGAAACAACAATTAAGCGCGAAACATCTTCCCGATTTACTACATTTGCTCCCATGCCATACTCTACTTTAGCAACGCTACTCAGGGGAATGATTTGTCCATTGGGGGTGGAAATGGGAATGGCACTAATGGCATCTAGACTATTGCGAGCCGATTCCTGTAATCCCACCGCAATGTCAATTAGCTGTTGGTTTTCTGCCACCTGCGAGACTACTCGACCATTGAGGGCAGTTTCTACAACATTTGAAATTGATTCCATACTTAAACCATAACTGGCTGCTGTGCGCCGATCGTACTGAATTTGCACCTGGCGGATAGGCAATTGGGGTTCAAGCTGCAAATCTACAACCCCGCCAATGGGTTCGATGGCATCGCGCACCTGTTCGCCAATCTCTCGTAGTTCGCTCAAATCAGAACCAAAGATTTTAATAGCGATCGCACTTCTCACTCCAGACAACACCTCATCCATACGGTGAGAAATAAACCCACCAATATTTGGGACAACACCTGGTAACTTCAAAAATGTCTCCCGCAGTTGCTTGACGCTGGCTTCGCGGTCTTTGAGGGCAAGGTCGCTGAGTTCTACATCGACGTGCGCCATGCTGACTCCTGCGCCATCAGCATCGCCAGGTGCGCGTCCTGCTCGCACCTGCACCCACTCATACAGGGGATTATCCTTAAGGGAACTAGCAAGTGTCATCCCTGCTCGATTGGTCATATCTAGAGAAACACCAGGAAACAACACCATTGAATTGACCATCGATTTTTCCTGAAATTCAGGCAAAAATACTCGTCCCAAGGTAGGAACTATGGTAAAAGCAGCGACTAAGGAAGCCAGCGATAGACCGAGAATGATTTGAGGCAACCGCAACGACAGATTCAGCAGGGGACGATACAAACGTTCTGCCCAGCGCGAAACCAAAGTTCCTTCTTGGGGTAGGGTTTGATTAGCCAGCAAAATCGCACAGAGGGCGGGGGATAGAGTCATTGCCACTAGGGTAGAAGCAGCGATCGAGAGTAAATAAGCCAACCCCATTGGGGCAAAAATGCGTCCTTCCACTCCCGTCAAGCTAAAAATCGGGGCAAACACGACGATGATGATTACCGTAGAAAAAATTACTGCCAACCTTACCTGTACTGAGGTGCGATACACCACTTCAAAAGGATGTTGGGGATTGCCCTGGGCTTGGTTGGCACGGAGTCCGCGATAGCAGTTTTCCATATCGACGATCGAATCATCCACTACCGAACCGATAGCAACCACTAACCCTCCTAACGTCATGGTATTAATTCCCAGACCAAAGGCTTTCATCAATAATAAGCCAATCAATAAAGACAGGGGAATCGCGCTGAGGGTAATCGCTGCGGTGCGCCAATTCATCAAAAACAGCAGCAGGATCACCGAGACAATAATAATACCCTGAACTAGGGAACCACTGACATTGCGAATGGCAGAATCAATAAAGTTAGCCTGACGAAAGGTGCGTGCTATTTGCACATCGGCGGGAAATGTCGGCTGTAGGGATCGCATCACCTCCTCCACCGCTTTAGTGACAGTGGGGGTATCCACATCGGGCTGTTTGTTAATCATCATCACCACCGCAGGTTGCCCGTTATAGCTAGCATCCCCTCGCTTGAGTGCAGAACCCGTTTTGACCTCTGCTACGTCTCTGAGCAAAATAGGCTGGTCATCTTGTACCTTAACCACCGAAAGTTGCAGATCTTCAATCGATTGCACTTGTCCAATGCCCCGCACCAATAGCTCTTGTCCACCGCCAATTAGAAAACCACCAGGAGCATTGGAATTAGAACCTCTGGCTGCATCGGTTACTTCGGAAAGAGATACCTGGAGCGATCGCAGTTTAGCTGGATCGACTAATACCTGTGCCTGTCGTTCATCACCTCCATAAATCGTGACTTGAGAGACTCCAGGCACAGAGAGTATTTGATTACTGAGGGTAACTTCTACCGAACGACGCAAATCCATCAGTGACGTTTGCCCCTGATCGTCAACGGTGAAGGCATACTGGAGAATCGTGCCTAACGGGGATACTAGGGGAGAAATTTCAGGGGGATTAATGCCTTCAGGAAATTGATTGGCGATCTGCTGTAGTCGTTCTGTAACCGATTGCCGTGCTTGATAAATGTCTGCATCCTGGTCAAATACTACCTGCACCATTGATAGCCCCACTTTTGAAGACGAGCGTACCGTTGTTACTCCAGGTAAGCCATTAACTGCACTTTCAATAGGAACGGTAATTTGGGACTCGACTTCTTCTGGAGCTAGTCCAGTGGCTTCGGTTTGAATATCAACTTGGGGCGGAGCAAATTCAGGAAATACATCCAATGGCATCTGAGTGACACTGAAGATCCCCCACACAGTCACTAAAATCGCACCGATCACTATAATCCATCGTTGGGCAATGGAATTTTTGAGAATCTGATTCAGAATTGAGTTAAACATTTTAAATTAGAAACCTCTTCTGTTGCTAGTTTGATTAGAAAATGAACGTTTCTTTTTGCCCCTGTCTCCTCTAACAGCTATCGCTCCAACTCCTCCGATTACCAGCACCGCTCCTCCACCAATGGCAGCTAACAATCCTAAAGGCAATTGCTTCGATTGGACGAGATTGCCCGCATTATCGTGACTATGGGGAATTCCTTGAGCATCTGCTTGAGCATGAGCATCATCTGTTTGGGGCGAGATAATTGGCTCTGGACTCGCCTTGGTTTTCTTTGATTCGGCATAAAGCGACAAACCGCCTTGGGTCACGAGATTTTCCCCCGCCGTCAAACCTTGAGTAATTTCGATCAGTTCTCCTTGAGTTGCCCCAGTCGTTACTTCCACAGGTTCGTAAAACTCGTCATACTTCACAAAAACTAACTGTTGACCGTCTGCATCCACCAAGGCTGTAGCAGGGATCATAACGGCAGAACTACCATCGGTTGCTGGAGCAATCGCCTCGACCGCAATGCCCAACATTTGGTCGGTTTCTGCACTGGCTTGTACGCGCTCAATACCTCCTTCCGATTGAAATTCATCCCCATGCCCGACGTGAGCAAACACAACTGTGGGCGCACTGATAGCTAAACTGACTGCAAGGATAGAACTGATTAAGGGAAAAGGTTTCATTGTTTTTAGGATTCGCTCCAAAATTGAGTTACGCATTTTATTTGGTTTATTTGGCTTTGCGTGATTCGGCATAAAGTGACAAACTGCCTTCGGTCACGAGATTCTCCCCAACCGTCAAACCTTGAGTCACTTCAATCAATTCGCCTTGGCTTGCACCAGTGGTAACTCTTACTGGCTCATAAAACTCGTCATACTTTACAAAAACTAATTGTTCACCGTCGGCATCTACCAACGATGTAGCAGGTATCATCACGGTAGAACTACCATCGGTAGCTGGAGCGATTGGCGTGACTACAATACCCAACATCGAATCGGTTTCAGCATTGGCTTGTACGCGCCCGATACCACCCTCAGACTGAAATTCATCCCCATGCCCAACGTGAGCAAACACAACTGTGGGCGCACTGATAGCTAAACTGACTGCAAGGATGGAACTGATTAAGGGAAAGGGTTTCATAATGACTCCTCATCAAACTAGAGAGCTGAACATAAATTTTCCGTAGCCTAGCAGAGTTGTGATGAAATCGAGATGAAATGAAAACTATTTCGGTACAATCAGTCTCGTGTCTGATTTATCTCAATTTACCTACAGAGAGTTATGCGAATTTTGCTTGTGGAGGATGAAGCGGACTTGGGAATAGCACTCAAGCAAGTTTTAGTCAGTGAAAAATATGTGGTGGACTGGGTAACTGACGGTGCTGAAGCCTGGTATTGTCTCGAAAGTCAATGGACAGATTACTCTGTGGCAATTATTGATTGGATGCTCCCTGAACTATCGGGACTGGAGCTATGCCAAAGGGTCAGATTTCATCAAAATTCCTTACCCATATTAATGCTGACGGCACTAGGGCAACCTGAAAACCGTGTCGCAGGTCTAGACGCAGGAGCTGACGACTACTTAACCAAGCCTTTTGTAATGGACGAACTGCTAGCGCGATTACGAGCATTACAACGGCGATCTCCTCAACTGCAACCACAAACCCTTGCTGTTGGTGCGTTCACTCTAGACTATGGCAATAATGCTTTATGTGTTGATCAAACCGATCGGCGATCGCAAGTTATCCCCTTAACCACCAAAGAATTTCAAATCCTTACCTACTTAATGCAAAATCCCGATCGCATCATTGCAGGTAGTAAGATTCGACGACAACTATGGGATCGTAATGAAGAGCCAATTAGTAATGTCGTAGCTGCTCAGATACGTTTATTACGCCGTAAATTATCTAGCTATGATTGCGACTGCCCAATTGAAACCATTCCCGCTCAAGGCTACCGATTTAATACACAACCATGAATTCTCACCAACTATTTCGCCGTAGTCGGACTCGTCTAGCAATTTGGTATGCAGGTGTGATGGCGGTGATTTTGAGTCTGTCTGGATTTGCCGTATATCGCTCGCTAATACAGTCAAATTGGAAAGCTATGGAACGGGAATTGGAGTCGATCGCTGGAACATTACATGACAGTTTAGAACCAATGTTACCTGCTTCCAAAGAACCCACCACAGTTTTGCAGCGTATTTTGCCCGAACTCTGTTTAGTGGGGCAACCTTGCGATCTTAGTCCCACCCTGATTCAGCGACATACATTGGGCATAAGCGATCGCAATACTTACTATCTTCGCCTATTCAATCATCAAGGTAAACTTCTCGCCTTTTCACCCAATCAAACAGAACTGCCTCAGACTTTAATCTCCGACCCTTGGCAAACTTTTCGGCATAAAAATGGAGTTCGCTATCATCAATTTACGATTATTTTGCACGGTCACACGGTCAACCATCAAGCCAAGCGACAAAACTTGCCACCATTTTGGGGCTACTTACAAATTGGACGTACTTTAGAACCTTTTGATGCTGAAGTAAAAAGGATCAAATTGATTTTTGCAGTTGGATTTCCCATTGCTCTAGGCTTAGTTGCTATCTCTGGTTGGAGTCTTTCTGGTTTGGCAATGCAGCCGATTTACCATTCCTATCAACAACAGCAACAGTTCACTGCCAATGTAGCTCACGAACTACGAACGCCCCTTGCCAGCCTCTTAGCAACGGTAGAAGCGATCCTACGAGTACCGCAATTAAATTCCCAGGATAGGCACACTATGCTCAACAAAGTCGAAAGACAGGGAAGGCACTTAAGTCAAATAATTACAGACTTACTATTGCTGACCAGCCTAGAGCAAAATTCATCACCAAAGCTTTTTCATCCCTGTTGTTTAAATGATTTAATTACCGATTTGACTGAAGAATTTTTAGAGCTAGCAGCATTAGCTGATATTTCTTTAACCAGTCATGTTCCCGAACGCGAAATTTTTGTTTCTGGAAATGAATCCCAACTTTACCGCCTAGTATCAAATCTAATTGCCAATGGGATTCAGTATACCCCTAGTGGTGGTCGGGTGGTAATTAGCCTAAAAACCCGCGATCGCACCACCTTGATTACTGTCACCGATACAGGACTGGGAATTGCACCAGCAGAGCAAACCAAAATTTTCAATCGCTTTTATCGGGTTAACGGCGATCGCACTACTAAAGCAGGTGGTACAGGGCTGGGACTAGCAATTGCTAAAGCGATCGCTCTGGCTCATCATGGCAGACTTGAAGTACAGAGTGAGATGGATCGGGGGAGTAAGTTTATTATTAGGCTGCCTAAATATAACACCGAGAGAGCTAATATCTGAAAATATGAGTTAATCGCTTGTTGAAATATTATGTTTATTAGTTTGAATAAAAATTCTATTGCGATTAAGTCATAAAATTTGTTCAATTATTCAATTAAACGTCTTGATGCTCGTCATATCTTATTTGGTTTTCGCTTAGTTGCTATTCCTTAGATTGGCAATGCTTAACCAACAATGATTTTACCAATTCATAACTATTGGGTTGAGTTTGGACGGTGTAAGCCTCTCTTTCGAGATCTTGACGCTGGGTATTAATATATCTTTTGAAATAGGGTAAAGCTTGAGGAATTGGTTGGAGATCTAAGCCAATCTTTTGAATATTACCGTTACCAGCACAATATTGAGCAGCATGAACAGATTCATGGATTAAAGTTGGTGTGCTGTTACCCAGTTCAAAGACAATCGGATTAATCCAGATCGATTTACTCTTGGGGTGTAATACGCCGTAGGGTTTTCTAGAAGCTTTTCGCCAACCATTTTGTTCTTGGGAGTCAAAGTCTGGAGGAATGGCAACATTAACCTGAAAGCCATAACTTTCTAGCTGGGTTTTTAGCTCAAGAAATTGAGGATCGGCATTGTTTAATTGAGCGTTTAACTGAGCGATCAATATTAGGGATTCGAGCATTAATTATTTAGTTAGACTTACGCGCCAACACTGCATAAAACGGATCGCCTCCCGCCATCCCTAGCATTTGTAGGAAGCCAGGAAGAGGGGATTGATGTACGATTACTTCTGGTTGAGTATAACCATCAACGGACTCAAAGTATTTTCTAACTAAGTTTACCCGATCTGTATCTGTCCCGTCTCGCCAAACTGCGATCGCTTTTTGATAGAACATACGGTTGGAAAAGCTAATAATCACTACACCATTGGGCTTTAATACACGATATATTTCTGACAATACGGCTTCAGGATATTGCAGATATTGAATAGACACGGTAATTAAAACCGCATCAAAATCAGCGTCGTCTAAAGGAAGCTTGGGATTTTGATTGAGATTTTGAATAAAGTAGTGATTTAACCGAGGATTTTTGGCTAATTCCTGAGCATTCATCCCATGTCCTTCCACATGAGAAAACTGCATCTCTTCTGGCAAATGAGATACCCAGCTACTCATTAAATCTAGAATACGAGTATCTGACTTTAGTTGCGATCGATAAAGCTGAGTTAAGCGATCGATAAAGCCACTCGTCCACATGAGTTACCAGACGAGGAGCTTCGTAAAAATCAAGGTCGTTGGTATCATCTAATTTAGATCTTTGATCTGGACGCAGCATAAGGGATATATTGATAAATTTTTGTAGCGTTATCTTATTATTTTATTCAAATTCTAGCGTCTTTTCTCTAGCCGATCCGTCGAGACAATTTGTCTGATTATACAGAAATATTGCAGATTAGCAGGAATTATTCTTCGGATTTAATCTTCGTTTTGTTTAAAACTTGATTAAACTAATAGTTGCAATCAAGTATTTTGTTAAGTAATCTAACTTTTGAACTTTGAGATACTTCAGAAAATTATCAGACTTAACCCTAATTACTTATTATTTATTGAAAACTTCATATTTTACCGACAATTTATAGATTAAATTAGCAAGATGAAGATCGATTAAATTCAAGTAGATTATTTATTAATGTGGCAAATATTTAGGTGTCATATTACGATCTGCATCTAATCTTGAAAGACAATATTACCGATTGACTTATTTTAATTAGCTTGGCAACATTACAGTTACGAACAGGCAGTATTGGGGAATTTTCAAAATGGCAAACTCAGAGCATTTAGCACTTATTAAGCAAGGGGTAGAAGCATGGAACGAGTGGTACAAAGATTATAGAAGAACGATTCCTGACTTTGCCCAAGCCAATCTAAGCAATTTAAACTTGAGTGGTATTAATCTCAAAAAAGCTGACCTAGGGGGCGCTAATTTGAGCGGTACGGACTTAAGTAAATCGCAGCTAGCTGATGCTAATCTTGAGAAAGCTAATCTATTGAGGGCAAATCTTAGCGATGCTAATCTTAAAGGGGCAAATTTAGATTATGCAATCTTATTTAAAGCTATTGTTAGTCGTAAAACAACGATGGCAGTTAAGTATCTGAAGGTGCACGAAATTGTCAATCATCAAGGAGAAAACAAAGACTTTTCTGGTATCGATCTGAGCAATTCAAACTTATTTCGAGCTGATTTGAGTAATGCCGAGCTGAGTAATGCTAAGCTGACTAAAGTTAACTTGAATAGTGCTAACTTGAGCAGCGCTTATCTCTACAAAGCGGACTTAACAGAAGCAAATTTGGAGAAGGCTGACTTGAAAAATGCTTATTTTAGTCAAGCAAATTTGACCTCGGCTAATCTTCGTGGCGCATTATGCTGTGGAACATATTTTAAAGATGCAGATTTAAAATTTGCCGATCTTAAAACAGCTATGTTTAGTCACAAGACTATGATTGACCTCAAATGGTATTCTGTTTGGGAAATAGTTAATCGAGGTGCTGCCAAAAAGAATCTGAGTGGGGTAGATCTCAGCAATGCAAATCTTCAGGGGGTAGATTTCGAGTCAGCCAATTTAACCAATGCTAAATTGAGCCACTCTATCTTACGTCGCAGTAATCTTACCAATGCTAACTTGACTAACACTGATTTGGTTGGAGCAAATGTTTGTGGGGTGGATTTGAACCAGGCTAATCTCAAGGGTGCCAAACTCAAATCTGTAATTAGCGATCGCCATACCCAATTATCAACTAACTCGACCAACCGCAATCAGCCGAATGTGGCGGTGAAAGAACAACCAATAGCCCAGCCGCAAATAACATCTCTAGCGCCCCAAATTGCAACTCCGACAAAAATACAGACTAATGAAAATGAAGTGGAGTTAAGTAAGCCTGCTAAATCAGGTCAAAAGTCAGGTAAAAATTTAGTTGGGATGCTATTTTTAGGAGTAATTGCCTTGGCGATCGCTGGAGGATATATATTTCTCAGTCAAAATCCTGATTTTACCTGGAAAGAAAAGGTCGAGCAGTTTAAGCAATAGATAATACAAATATATATATCAATTATTTTAGATAGGAGCGACGGTACTAATCATTTTCCCAACTGGTGTAAGAAACTAGATCGCCAATAGGATCTCGCAGCAGATAATCACATCTTTCTAGCTCGCACTCGATTGTCATCCATTCGCGAGCTGGAATATATTTGCAGAGAGTGTAAATAGATTGTTGAGGACTAACAAGACCAGTTTCAATTAGTTGTCTTGCTTCGTCTCTAAGAGTATCTATTGAATAGTTACGGGCAATGGGTCGTATAGCAGTATTCATATTTAATCAACCAAAGAATAGGTTTAAAATTAAAGCTTCCTTTATCAATATAAACTATTTAATGGATTTTAGATTACAAAATCTCATAGAGTGCTGTATCCAAAACTACAAAACAATATGTAATTTAGCTAAAATCCAAAGTTGTGCTGAGAATTTAATCCTGATGGCCGAATATTTTGGTCAAACAAGACTGATAGGGCGATCGCCTGAGCCTGTTCCATTTGCCCATAGCTAAATACCCAAGGTAAGTCTGGCTGCATAATGCTTTT
The DNA here is from genome assembly GCA_963724445.1 of uncultured cyanobacterium. Taxonomy (GTDB): domain Bacteria; phylum Cyanobacteriota; class Cyanobacteriia; order Cyanobacteriales; family Xenococcaceae; genus Waterburya. The sequence goes on from CAVRWR010000117.1 coordinate 13,781, forward strand.
AAACCATTCCAAGACGTAAGGACTGCCGTAAATCACGATTCCTTGAACTTGTCCCTGCGCGATGAACTGTTGATACATTTCTTTAGTGATCGGAGTCAATCCTGCATTGCCTCGAAAAGGATTGCCTCGAATAAATATCTGTAGCAAAGTAGGGCGAGAATCGGACGAAATACATTGTAGTGTATCACTATCTACTACTTGTCTTTGGTAACTAAACTTTTGAGGAATAGTGACGGCAGGGGAATTGATTTCTAAATAGCTAGTATTTAATACATCATCTACCACGATTAGATTGCGGCAGTCTTGTTCGGAATCAGGAAGAAGAGGTTTATTACTAGTTTGTAATGAAGCTTGGAGAATAAAGTCAACCGTCGATCTAGCTACCTGACTAGATAATTCATTCGTCTTTCCTAATACAGAAGACACTTGGCGCTTTGCTTGCCAAATACGTTTTAAAGACTGGTGAATCCTTAGTTCGTCGATCCGTCCAGATTTTACCGCATCGTAAATAGAGGCGATCGCAATTTCTGGACGATCGGGCATTAGTAAAATATCGCTTCCCGCCTCTACGGTCATCACGGCAATTTCTTCAGGAGTCGCAAATTTGGCGATTCCGCCCATAATTAGAGCATCGGTAACAACTAACCCATCAAACCCTAACTGCTGTCGTAACTTATTTGTCACAATCTTATGGGAGAGAGTAACGGGTTTTTGGCGATCCCAAGCAGGAATTAGCAGGTGAGCCGTCATCACACTATCTACCCCAGCAGCGATCGCGCTAGCAAAAGGAGGTAGTTCCACTGTAGATAGTCGAGAGTCGTCGTGGAGAATCGCAGGTAAATCTAAATGGGAATCTGTAGCTGTGTCCCCATGTCCTGGAAAATGTTTGGCAGTAGTTAAAATCGGGGTAGACTTAGCGCCCATAATAAAAGAGGTAGTTAAAGCGCTGACAACTTCAGGGCGATCGCCAAAAGCGCGAATATTGATTACAGGATTATCAGGGTTATTATTAACATCCACCACGGGGGCAAGAATCCAGTTGATCCCAACCCTCAGAGCCTCCTCTGCCGTCGTTTTTCCCATCTGAAAGGCATACTTCTGTGCCAGTCTAGGGTTTTCCTCGTAGATCGCCCCTAACGCCATTGGTGGGGGGAACCAGGTGCCACCAGGAAAACGCTGTCCAATCCCTTCTTCAATATCTGCGGCAACCAATAAAGGAATCTCTGACCAACTTTGTAGCTGTTGAGTTCTCGCCTGTAACTCCACACTGCTGCCACCCAAGAGGATTACTCCACCCAAGTTAAATTCTGACAGCCACTGCCTCAATTTAATATTATTAGCTTCCCAAGCAGGATAGCGGATCTGATGGTCAAATAAATATCCAGACGCTCGGACTACAATCATCTGAGCAATCTGTTCTTTGAGGGATAAACTTTGCCAATCTTGCAAATTACTGGACATTGATTACTGATTACTGATTACTACTCATCGCCTTGTCGTTCTTGACTAATTTTACTGAGCAAGTTGAGCATATTATCTCCTCTTTCCAATGAATCTTCCAGAAACTTTACCGTAGGAGTTCGTCTGAGCTGCATTCGACCACCCAATTGCTTACGAACGTAGTTTACTGAAGATTCTAAACCCGCCATCGTTTCTAGTTTGGCTTCATCTGTGCCATAGATACTCACAAATATTTTGGCATGCTGTAGGTCGCCTGAAACGTCCACATCAGTGACGCTTACCATTCCCGCACCGACGCGATCGTCTTTAATTTCGCTGAGTAACATTTGGCTGACTTCTCGCTTAATTAAAGCAGCGACGCGAGCCACACGACGACTATTAGCCATAATTTAGACCTCATCATAACGACATGGACGATGCAATATAAATATTAAATATAATTAAATACCTAAATACAATTATTGTCTCGATACCACTCTAGATTGTAACTAAACCATGCTCCCTTAAAAATTTAATTAGATAATCCAGATAATCCGCTTATTTTGCTAGTTTGGCGAGAATGCTCGATTGGGGAAAAGACATTTTTGGACTCTCTTCTAACAAATAGTCTAAGAATGTCTCGGCAATTACCGATAGTTTTTTTCCTGCTAGATGGCATACATACCAGCGGCGCTTGATGGGAAACTGTTTAAAGTCTAGAGTTGTTAGTTCGCCTAAGATTCTCTCAGAGATTAGACAATGTTCTGAGAGGATAGAAATGCCTAGTCCACCAGCGATCGCCTGTTTGATTGCCTCATTACTGCCTAACTCCAGCTTCACCTTGACCGAAATATTATTTTTGCTGAACAATTTAATGATCGCATCTCTTGTGCCAGATCCCTTTTCCCGCATGATAAATGGCTGCTGGTTCAATTCGGCTAAATCAATATTTTTTTGCTGTGCCAAAGGATGATCTCTCTTTGCCACTACGACTAAGGGATTGTTCAAAAATGGCCTACTGACCAGATCGATATCTTGAGGGGGGTTGCTGACAATGTACAAATCATCTTGATTGCTTAACATTCGCTGCTGAATTTCGTGATGATTAGTTACATTAAGTGCCACATCTATGCCAGGATAATTTTGACAAAACGGCCCGAGTAACCTAGGGACGAAATACTTGGCAGTGGTAATCACGGCTAGGTTTAACTGCCCCTGTTTAGTTCCCTTGAGATCCGCTATTTTCATTTCAAAGTTATTTAACTTCTCAAAGATATCTTGGCAGGTAATTAACAATTCCTGACCCGCATCAGTTAAATATAGGCTTTTGCCGATTTGTTCAAATAAAGGTAATCCGACAGTCTTGGTTAATTGTTTGACCTGACTAGAAACAGTTGGTTGGGTGATCAGCAATTCTTCTGCTGCACGGGTAAAACTACCATTACGGGCTACTGTTTCAAATACTTTTAGTTGGTGCAGAGTAGCTGGAATCAAAAGCAAATGCTCCTTGATTTATCTAAATAAATACATTTCTCTTTAATCATATACAAAAATCAATGATTTATCTAATAATCATAATTTATTGCTTATACAAGCGCTTAATATAAGTGATTATAAGGAGACTAGTTATACTTGATAA
>CAVRWR010000118.1:0-31044 GCA_963724445.1 uncultured cyanobacterium
CCGTAGAAACCTATGGTCTTGGTCCTCTAGTTCCCAATACAATTGTTATGGGAGACAGTGAAGAGCCAGAGCGGAGAGTAGGTTTCTGTAAAGCGATCGCCGAAATTCATGCTAGCCGCCGAAATCTCGTTATTTTTCATGAAAATCAAGTCCAAGGATTTGGTTTTCGGCGTAATATTGATGTTTGGTGGGGAGGAATGCAGTCTAACGGTAGCCTGATGCTCTTGCTAGCATATTTATTACGTACTGATATAAATTGGCGTAACGCGAGAATTTTTCTTAAGTTAGTTGTTGCCGATCGGGCTGCTGCTGCTGCCGCTAAAGTCAATTTGGAGAGCTTTAGTCAGAGTTTGCGTATTGATGTCATTCCTCAAGTGATCGTGGCAGATGGTCGTTCTTTTGATGAAATCTTGGAACAGTCTTCGGTTAATTCTGATTTGATCTTTTTAGGCATGGCTGCACCGAGCGCTGGATTTATCGAATATTATGAAAAACTTCAGCGAAAAGTCGATAATTTGCCTTCAACGGTCTTTGTTTTAGCTGCTCCTGATTTTGCCTTTGGCGAAGTGTTAACCGAATAAGTAAGTAATAAATAATAAGTGAAGCAAACAAAATTAACAGCAAAATATGCTCAGATTGGTAAGTGGCAATGTATTTCAGGTTGTGGAGCTTGCTGTAATCTTGCTCCTGAAGATCGACCAGATTTAGATAAGTATCTCTCTAGTGAAGAGCTAGAGAGATACATGAGCATGGTTGGAGCCGACGGTTGGTGCATTAATTACGACCACGAATCTAGAAAGTGCCAGATTTATGAGCAACGTCCTCGTTTTTGCCGAGTACAGCCCGACCACTTTGAATCTATGTATGGGGTAGCAGAAACCGAATTTAATGAATTTGCGATCGCCTGTTGTCAGCAGCAAATCACAGGGGTTTATGGCGAAGATAGTGAAGAGTTAAAATCCTACAATCGGACGATTTTGTCAAATTAAATATATATGTATATATGCTCTAACTTGCCAAAAATTTGACTAACTCCTCTAACTTTGACCAGGCTACACCACTGCTGATAATTTCTTGGGCAATCCTTACTCCCTGATAATGGTCGCCAAACGGTACGAGGTTCCCCACCTGTAAAGCTAAGGATGTATTTAAAGCAACTGCGTCCTGTTGTGCAGTTGTTCCTATTCCCTGGAGTACATTACGCAAAATAGTAGCGTTTTCTTCGACACCTCCACCTTTGAGTTCTTTCAAGGGTGCGGGCTGTAAACCAAGGGCTTGAGGGTTAATTATATCAGAGCTGACTTTACCTTCTCTGACCAAGGTTAAATCAGTTAGATCTCCCAGTCCTGCTTCATCTAGTTTCTCTCTACCATGTAGCACGATCGCCTTGCCTATATTAAGCATACTTAAAGCTTCTGCCATGCTGTTAAGAAACTGGCGATCGTAAACTCCAATTACTTGTCCAGTAGGACACAGAGGATTGACTAAAGGACCCAAAAGATTGAATATGGTTCTAATTTTGAGAGTACTACGCAGTGGCGCGATGCTTTTCATCGCGGGATGCCAACCACGAGCAAACAAAAAAGTAATTCCTACTTCATCAACTGCTGCTCTAACTTTTTCTGGGGTTGCAGCAAGATTTACCCCTAGATATTCTAGAACATCTGCTGAACCGACCTTGCTTGAGGCAGAACGATTACCGTGTTTGGCAACTTTAATCCCTGCTGCTGCTGCAATAAAAGCTACTGCTGTGGAAATATTGAAAGTAGACGCGCCATCTCCACCTGTGCCACAGGTATCGATCACAGGATATTGATGATTAATTTCTGATTGTTGGATAGATTGAGATTTCAAGACTTGCGCCATTCCCGCTAATTCTGATGCCGATACTCCTTTCGCTTGTATCGCTGCCAAAATCGCTCCAGATAATACATCAGGAATTTCTGATTTTAACCATCCCTCCATCAATTGTGCCGCTTGAGTCTGGGATAGGGACTGTCGATCTAATAGCTGCTGAAGCAAGCTGGTGAAATCCATTGAAGTATTATTTTCCATGATTATCGATCAAAATTGAGATTGATTACTCGCACTGGTACAAAAGAAGCTTTACAATTTTAGAAACAATACCGTTTACGTACTATAACTATAGGGTTTGTCTAAAAATAAATTTAATCCATGAAATATTTTCGCCGACTAAGTGCATTTTTGTTATTGCTGATTCTATTAATTTTTCCTATCCCTGCTATAGCAGGAAGTTCGTCTGCCGTAACACCTTCTACCTATAGCGCATCTGATTTAATCAACAAAGATTTTTCGGGTAAGGTTTTGCAGAGCGTGGATTTTGCTAAGGTCGATCTAGAAGAAGCCAATTTTAGTAATGCAGATATTAGAGGAGCAGTATTTAATGCTTCCAATCTAGCCAATGCTAATTTATCGGGGGCAGATTTTAGCTATGGCTTTGGCTATTTGACTAACTTTGATGGTGCGGATTTAACTAATGCCAATTTTCAAGAATCTATTTTGTCTTTCTCCACTTTCAAAGATGCCAAGATCAAGGGCGCTGATTTCACTTTTGCCGTGTTAGAGAAATGGCAAATAAAACAATTATGCGAAAATGCTTCGGGAGCAAATCCGAAGACTGGAGTAGATACTCGCGAATCACTAGGCTGTAAGTAACAGTCAACTAAGCATAGCCTTGACGACGAGATAGTGAAACGTCTGTTTATCTTGACCATAATTTTTGTGCTTACAGTTATTTTTATTGAGTAACTGCAATTTTTCATTGTGTCATACGTATCAAACGGTAATTAACAATTTACTGGATTTTAAATTTTGAAATTACCGAGGAAATACTATGAAATTAACCTACCGTGGCATCATCTATAAATTGCCAAAAACTGATGTTGAACCGCACCAGCATCATTACTCAGTTGCCTCAAACAAATACTGTCTGAATAACCCTCAGGCTGAGAACCAAGTTATTTTGATTAGACCGATACACTATTACACTTATCGTGGTGTAAGTTATACCAAAAATTTGGTGTTTGATACCCGAAATAAACTTTTGCTCGATATCAATCGACAATAAAAATAGTTAATTTTTTAAAGCTACACAATGCCTCAAACAGTTTGGATAGCCAGACATGGTAATCGTCTCGATTTTGTCAATCCTGAATGGTTTAATACAGCAGCAAGACGCTACGATCCTCCTTTATCGGCAGATGGTTTTGTGCAAGCAGCAGAATTAGGACACAGACTCAAATCAGCAAATATTAGCCACATATTTGCCTCGCCTTTTTTGCGAACTATTCAAACTGCCAGTAAAATAGCTCAAATTCTCAAACTGCCGATTAAACTAGAAGCAGGTTTGGGTGAATGGCATAATAGCAAATGGATGAGTGAACTACCAGAACTCCATCCCCATGAGTTTTTAGCAGCAGAATATCCTGCGATTGATTGGAGTTATCAATCTCAGATCCATCCTCGGTATCCTGAAACCAAAGATGATGTCAATCGGCGTACCGCCACAACGATTAAGCAGCTTGTGTCTGAATATAGCGAGGATATATTAATCGTCGGACACGGTGCATCGGTACATGGAGCTACCTATGGTCTTGTTCCTGATACTGAATATTTTAAAGTTGCTCTATGTTCTCTAACTAAGGTAGTGCGAGATGGCAATAAGTGGAATTTGGATTACTATGCTGATACTTCTCATTTGAGTCAGACAGAAACTGAAGTGAGGTTGAATTAGCTTCTTTTTGGCTTTGAAATGAATACATTAGCACCACACATCAGAAACCTAGAAAACTTTCCTAAGTGATGGTAGCAGTGTCGATCGAAAAAGAGGCAATCTAATTAAAGATTACCCCCCAATATCAAATTAATTTGTGATTCATCTAACTAGATAAAGCAGCAATTACATCATGCCCATGCCGCCCATTCCAGGCATGCCGCCCATGCCACCCATGCCGCCCATGCCACCAGGCATTCCACCAGGAGCAGCAGATTCGGGTTCGGGTTTTTCTACTACTAAGGCTTCAGTAGTCAGAACCATCCCCGCAATGGAAGAGGCATTTTGAATCGCCGAACGAACTACTTTGGCAGGATCGATTATACCAGCGGCAATCATATCACCAAATTCGTTGGTCAAAGCATTGTAGCCAATGTTTAAATCAGTTTCTCTGACTTTTTCGACAACTACCGAGCCTTCAACTCCTGCATTATTTGATAGTTGACACAAAGGAGCTTCTAACGCCTTCGCAAAAATATCCGCGGCTACTCGTTCTTCAGGGTCTTGCAGTTGCTGTTTAAATTCTGCTAATTTCTTCGACAGGTGAATTAGAGTTGTACCACCTCCAGGAACAATACCTTCGTCGACAGCAGCTTTAGTCGCATTAAGAGCATCCTCAATACGAAGCTTGCGGTCTTTAAGCTCTGTTTCGGTGGCTGCGCCTACTTTAATTACTGCAACTCCACCAGCTAGTTTAGCGATGCGCTCTTGTAGTTTTTCACTATCGTAATCAGAATCGGTTTCTGCTAATTGCTTGCGGAGTTGCTCGACTCTTTTAGCGATGTCTTCACTATTTCCAGAACCAGAAACAATAGTGGTGTTTTCTTTGTCGATCGTAATTTTATCGGCAGTACCGAGCATAGCTGTATCAACGCTGTCGAGGCTTAGACCAACTTCTTCAGAAATTACCTGACCACCTGTTAGTACGGCGATATCCTGAAGCATCTGCTTACGGCGATCGCCAAAACCAGGAGCTTTAATCGCAGCTACATTTAGAACACCTCTAGCCTTGTTGACTACTAAAGTAGCTAGGGCTTCTCCTTCTAAATCTTCAGCAATGATTAGTAAGGGTTTGCCATCGCGAGCTACTTGTTCTAGTATCGGAACAATATCGGCGATCGCACTAATTTTTTTGTCCGTAATTAAAATTACTGCGCCATCAAATTCAACTAGCTGTCTTTCTTGATCGGTGACGAAATAAGGCGAGATATATCCGCGATCAATCTGCATCCCTTCAACTACGTCAAGTTCAGTCGCCAGAGATTTCGATTCTTCGACGGTAATTACGCCATCTTTGGTGACCTTGCTCATTGCCTCGGAAATCATACTACCAACTTCTTCGTCATTACCCGAAGAAATTGTTGCTACTTGGGCGATCGCATCTCCCTCAACTGGTTTGGCAACCGCAGCTATTTCTTGAACTAAAAAGGCAGTAGCTTTATCTAAGCCTTTCTTTAACGCTACGGGATTAGCTCCTGCTGCTACATTTTTTAGACCTTCTTTAATTAGTGCTTGAGCAATAACGGTGGCGGTAGTAGTTCCATCACCAGCATTATCCTTGGTTTTTGACGCCACTTCTTGAATTAATCTGGCACCAGTGTTTTCTAAAGGATCTTCTAGCTCAATTTCTTTGGCGACGGTAATTCCATCGTTGACAATTTGCGGCGCGCCAAATTGCTTTTCTAATAGGACGTTACGACCTTTTGGTCCGAGAGTAATCTTAACCGCATCAGCCAGAGCGTTTACTCCTCTTTCTAACGCTCGTCTTGATTCTTCATTAAACGAAACAATCTTCGCCATAGGATTTTCTCTATTTTGGTTTCGCTACATATTCCATTTGCAAATTTAGCACTCTTCGGTGATGAGTGCTAAATAACATTATCTAAATTTTTAATTTAGTTAGTCTTGTAGGGATTACCGAAACATTATCTGAGCGATCGCAATTTAAGGAAGATTTAGCTGTAAATTAGCTATAGATAGTCATAAAATTAGTTTAGAACTAACATACTTACGCCAACGACGAAAAAGATCGTGCTGAGAAAAATTACAAAGTATCTCACAGAATTAATTTGATTTTCTACTTTTTTTATAGCTTGCTTACTACCCGCAAATAAAGTATTGATGTATCTTTGCTGCTCTAAGTTACGATTATCAATTTGGATCTCAATCTTGTGCATATCAGGTGCAGAGCTAGTTAATTGAGCATTTGCTGCCTCGATACCATTTTGTAATTGTTGGCTTACCTGATACTGAAAATTTTCTAATCCCTGGCGAAAATCTTGCTTGAGATTAATAATCTGAAGTTCTAATTCTTGATATATTTCTTTTCTTGCAGCTTCGTTTTGAGAAATTACCTTGTTCTCCAATTCCGTCAGAGATTGAGCATAATTAGTTTTGAGACTGGACAAATTCTGGGCGGCCTGTTCCTTTTCGGAAATTAGGTGAGAAAGCAGCTTTTCAAATAATCCTGGACCCAACTGGAAATATCCTCTTTGGACAGCACGAATTGTGTCAACAATTTCTTGTGCCGAGGTATTTTTGAGCAGATATCCTCTAGCCCCTGCTTCCACTGCCGAATTGATATTATCTTCATCATCATGGCTGCTAAGAATAACTGCTTTAGTTTCAGGAAAACGCTGACCGAGGATTTTAGTCAGGGTTAAACCATTCATCTCTGGCATTTCCAAATCGACAATGGTAACGTCAATCTTGGTCTGTTCTAAATACTCAATAGCTTCTGTACCGCTAGTAGCTTTTGCCACTACTTCAAAATCTGGTTCTGTTTCCAAAATTGCCTGTAGAGCTTGCCTAGTAAAATTTTGGTCGTCTACTACTAGTATTTTAATCACGAATATCTCCTAGAATCGAACTGTAAAAAAGGATAAATTTTAGATAAGTAAAAATATATATTTTTGATAACTTAATTGATCTGGAAATACATTACAGCTATCTATTAGACTTTTTGCTAACATAGATTACTGATATTACCAGTGCCTCAGTATTAAAAATTTAAGACACGAGCAATTTTGCTAGCTCTGGATTTACAACTAGCTTTGGCCAAGCTATATTTAGAGATGGATTAATATTTTTTAAAAAAATAGCATTATTGTTGATAACTAAGCTCTAACAATTTGGATTTTAATTCACCTCAACACTTACAATATTTGAAGTTAGCAAATACATAATCTACTATATAACTTGAGAAGCAAACACAGCTTCTATCGAGTATATAATGGGAAATCATTCTAGGCAAAACGCTTAAATTAAGCTTTCAAACTAAGACAAGTATCTTGTCATTTTTTTAACAACCAAAGCTTATTGCAATCAAACTAATCCTTGATGACTTTATATAAGTTGTGGCTCGAAATAAACTTCAATAATTTCAATAATATTTACTTATAAAGAGATATCTTACAGGAATTTAAGAGTTTTGACTTCCGTAGTTATTTTGTAGTAAAAGATACTTCCGATAGATATATATAACTACACCACCTAGATCGAAGTAATTGGGCAAAATCTATCGAGTATGTCTTACAAAGTGCTGTTAGAGTTGTTGGCTGGCAATTTAGCCTAATTAGCTTAGCTCTACAGATTTATAAATTACGCGGTTGCGACCTTTTAGTTTGGCATCGTAGAGGGCATCATCAGCAGCCGAGATTAGGGTATGAGGTGAAGTACGAGTATCAGGAATAATACTAGAAACGCCTAAACTTAGACTAACTATGTCGCTTACTTGTGAGGAAATATGGGGCATTCTTAGAGCTTCGATTTGCCGATGAATATCTTCAGCCACTTTAATCGCCCCTTGTCCTTCGGTATGAGGTAAAACAATCGCAAATTCTTCTCCTCCATAGCGAAATGCCACATCGCCTGGTCGTTTTACTGCTCCTTCAATTCCTTTAGCCACCTCGTACAGACAATTATCTCCTGCTTGATGTCCATAGGTATCGTTATATGCCTTGAAATAATCGACATCCCCCAAGATTAAGGATAAATATTCCCTCTCACGAGCGCATCGCAACCATTCTTGAGTAAAATATTCGTCAAACCGACGACGGTTGGCTATTTGAGTCAGACTATCTATATTTGCTTGATAGGTTAAGCGCAGATTAGCTTTTTTCAGGGTTATTTCGATTTGTTTGCGATCGCTAATATCCCGAAACGTCATGGCGAAACCATCCCCCAGCTTGACTGCCACAATATGAAACCAAGCTTTTAGGGAAAAAGAATTATAGTAGTGTTCTTGCTCCAATACAGTACAGGTTTCTACTACCTGAACAAAGAGATCGAACAGACCATCAAATAGATGACCAGGAGAACCTTCGACAAACAAGCGTTTTCCTTGCAGAGTATCGATTGTACCGCCAACGGTCATCGCCGCCACGGGATTAGCAATCAGCCAGCGAAAATCAACTATACGACCATGGCGATCGCGAATTGCTTCAAAAGCGGCAACTCCATCTAAAGAACTATTTAATACTCCAGTTAGTAAGGCGCGGGACTTGTTTAGTTCTTTTTCAACAATTTTTCGTTCGATAATTTGTTCACTTAGTATCTGCTTAAATTTTTGCTGCTGTTGAATAATCGCAAGTTGCGCTTTGACTCGAAAAAGCACTTCTTCAAGAAAAAATGGTTTGGTGATATAGTCTACTCCACCGACTTTGAAAGCTTCAATTTTATCCAGTTCTGAGTCAAGACCACTTAAGAAGATAATCGGAATGTCTCGGGTTTCTTCGGTGGATTTTAGGTGACGACAAACTTGATAACCATCCATTTCAGGAATCATAATATCAAGCAAAATCAGGTCAGGAATATCGTATTTTACGATTGACAAAGCCATTCTTCCGTCGGTGGCAGAATTTACCTGATAGCCTTGCTCACTCAATAGTGAGGACAAAAGCCTGACATTGTCTGGCAAATCATCGACGATTAGTATTTGTTCTTGTAGTCTTTCGTTATACTTTTTGTTCATCTACCACTGTTGGGTCGCGAGCAATTGTCAGAATTGATGTTTTATAGCCAGTTCTGAAGCTTTGATCGAGACTTGGATTCAGCATTTTACTTGTGAACTTTATAAACTAATAGATTAAATTTTCATTGACAGGAATCAAATATTATAATATCTCTAAAAAATCAGAATAATCTTAGTCTAGTTGCTCGATCGAGAATAGCTTGACAGTAAAAGGTAAATTTTAAAAATATACTTATATTGAGCAAATCAATATAAGTATGCCTTAAGTATTAGTTTGTCCAAATCTAAAATAGCTTTTTTTAAAGTTAAATAACTTTTGAGATAGAATAATTTTCTGATGATATATTATTCGTACAAAGACTTTTCAAATAATTTACAAGGCACCTTTGGTTTGAACATAAATTAAATTTTAGTTTCTTGAAGACGTGACTAAACAATACTTAAATAATAGGCAAAATAACTGGTTAAACCCTACTGGTTTTCTAAATGTCGATAAATGCTGATTATTCCGAGGTATATTTGATAGCCATAACTAAGTAATATTTGATTGTGTATCAGTTATATCATCTATTTTTATAGACGCAAACCATAAAAACATAGAATAAAATAATTACAATAAAAGTGAGATAATATCTGCGTATATTCCCTGATTAATTTCAACAAAACTGAGCTATTTCAAACTAGTAAAACCTCTAATTTCTATTTTGTCAGTCAGAGATTATCTCGATCCCGCTTGACGGGACTCCGCCGTCCTAAAGGATATCCTCCTTCGTCCCGTCAGGGCGGGATAATAAGGACGTAGCCCTAAAGGATTAGTGCCTCCTAAAGGATACAGCTGCGCATATGGAGGCACGTCCCGCTTCGCATATAAAACGACGTAACTTCGCGCTGCTCTGACCGTTGGTCAACCAGATGTTGAAGTCTCTAGCTCTTGACAAAGTAATTAGCAAACGACTGATGCCAAAAGTCACAGATTACCATCTCGACGGACTATAAGTATTAATTTGCTTTTGAAATGTTTGGCAGATTAGCTGCCCTGGACTATTGGGTTTAAAGGGGATAGGATATTTACCTTTACGGGTTAGAGTGCGATCGCGACAGTTGTAAATTTCTCGACCCCTCTGCTGTTCACCATCAAGACTAACTTTAGCTCGATATTCCCAATAGTTCTTGGCACTACGTTTGAGCTGAAGGATACACACTTGTTGACCATTACGAACTCGACACAGAGACGCATCAGCGATCGGCGCAAACCCTAGCCAACAAACCAGCATCAATAATAAAAATAATCCTTTATATTTCACTATCTTCAAAAGATCTGTTCTAATTACTTTATCTCTTACCGATTACCCATTAGTCAACTACCTCAAATTTTAGCGATTGTGAAGGACGCAAAGTATATTTGCAGGTGTGTTCTAATAGCCGTGGCAAATAGTATTGTCTAATGAAACAATTAGCATTCCTGATTTTAATAGTTTTGAACTAGATTTATCTAAAGTTTTTCTTGAATAGAAAATGGTGGTGCAATCGCGTTCTGATAATTCTAAATAATTCAATTCAAGCGATCGCTTGACTGTAGTTTTTAGATACTGGCGATCGCAAAATATCTAGCAAGTTTTAACTACTTCAGTCTTTCCTTAAGTCAGTAAGCGAAAAAGATATTCACAGAATGAATAATCAAGACAGATAAAACGCTATAATTCATTCTGTTTGTTAGAAGCATTTAGTAAATTGCTTTTTAGTTCAGGAAAGAGCGGCAGCTAGTTTCGTGACCTTTTCAGGAGGTAGTGTTATTGATAAATTCATAACATGGTGACGAATTAATGCTTGACATACAAAACTAACAATCAAGTCTCGATCAATAATTAGGTTTTAAATAGTAATGGCTGAAGATAACTCATACAACAAGCCCCAAGGTGGTTCCAACTTAGAAGAAATTCGCGCTACCAGAATTGAAAAAGTGGCGCAGATCAAGGAGTTGGGATTGAACCCCTATGCTTATAAATGGGAATCTAGTCATCACGCTGCTGAATTACAAGAAAAATATGTCGATCTAGCTGCGGGAGAAGAAGTAGAAGACCAAGTGGCGATCGCAGGTAGAATAGTTGCCCGTCGCGTTTTTGGGAAGCTAGCATTTTTTGAACTACAGGACGAAACAGGCAAAATTCAGCTTTACCTAGAGAAAAAAAGAATCAACAGCACCATGTCAGACGACTTGGTAGGGGCATTTAATCACCTCAAGAAGCTGTCGGATACAGGAGATATTTTAGGGGTCAAGGGTACAATCAAGCGAACGGAAAAAGGCGAGCTTTCTGTTTATGTCAGCGAGTTCCAAATCCTGACTAAATCTTTGTTGCCTTTACCTGATAAGTGGCATGGTTTAACTGATACCGAAAAACGCTATCGCCAGCGTTACGTAGATTTAATCGTCAATCCCCAGGTAAGACAAACCTTTCGTATTCGCGCCAAGATTACCGCTGGGATTCGTCGCTATTTAGAAACCAGAGACTTTCTCGAAATCGAAACTCCAGTTTTGCAAAGCGAAGCAGGTGGGGCCGAAGCCCGTCCCTTCATTACCTATCACAACACTTTGGAGATGGATTTATATCTCCGTATCGCTACCGAATTACATCTTAAAAGGTTAATTGTAGGTGGATTTGAACGAGTATTTGAAATGGGCAGGATCTTCCGTAACGAAGGAGTATCTACTCGCCACAATCCTGAATTTACTTCCATCGAGGTATATCAGGCATATGCTGATTATTATGACATGATGGCATTGACGGAAACTATGATTAGCGATGTGTCCCAGGAAGTACTCGGCACAACTAAGGTAACTTATCAAGGAGAAGCGATCGATTTAACTCCTCCCTGGCGCAGAGTCACCATGCACGAAGTTGTGCAAGATGCTACGGGAGTAGACTTTGCCCAATTTACTGACTTCGACTCAGCCAAAGCCACAGCTAAGGATGCAGGGATTGAAGTTCCCGCAGACTGTCAGACTATTGGTAAGTTGCTTAACGAAGCCTTTGAACAGAAAGTAGAAACTACTCTGATTCAGCCTACTTTTGTGACAGATTATCCTGTAGAAATTTCTCCCCTGGCAAAGCCCCATCGGGATAAACCAGGTTTGGTCGAAAGATTTGAGCTGTTTGTAGTTGGTAGAGAGACTGCTAATAGCTTCTCGGAGTTAACCGATCCTCTCGATCAACGGGCTAGATTAGAAGCCCAGGCAGCCAAGAAAGCAGCAGGGGATCTCGAAGCTAACGACATTGATGAGGATTTTCTAGCGGCATTAGAATACGGCATGCCTCCCACCGGTGGTTTAGGCATCGGTATAGATCGTCTGGTTATGCTACTCACCGATTCTCCGAGTATTCGCGATGTAATTGCTTTTCCTTTACTTAAAAATCAAAGCACGGCAATTAAAGAGTTTGACTATGATGCAGACATGCAAACTTTACGGGTTGTTTTTGGTAACGGCGGTATCTACAAGTATTCTAATGTCCCTCAAAGTATTTATAAGGAGTTAAAAGAAACTAGTTCTGTCGGTCAATACTTTAATTCTCATATCAGGGATAAGTTTGGCTGCGATCGCGAAGTTTAACCCTAGGGCGGGCAAAAATTAATTTAGAGGGCATTGCGTCTAACTATCTCCATATCCAGAATTGCTGGAAAATCAGTATCGTATTTGTCCTCGTTGCTTTTTGAGGTAATACAGTCAAGATCGGCTTGCTTCATAAGACAATAAATTGTTTTGCTAATGCTAGCAGTAATCTCTGGTAGCTCGAAATATTTTTTAAATTTTTTAAATTTGTTTATCTCTCAATCAAGCTACCTGCATCAAGATTTTAAGCAGAAAATTTACGCATTGATTCAATCAAGCGATCGAAATAGGGTTCAAGCTCATTTTGTTGTGCTGGGGTAAAATGCTCAAGACTAAAAACTTTTAGCTGTTCTAAGCCCATTACCATTGCTGCCAAAGGAACCTGAAGCTCTTGATAAAGCTGTTCCATATAGCCCAAACCGCGATCGCTAGTATAGTCTTCCCGTTGACCGCTAATGCCATAGCTAATACACCGCAAGAAGTGCCAAAAGTCACGCCAGCAGGCTTCTGCACGTGCGGTTGGATATAAACCACCTCCAGGTTCGGTAATCCCAGGATTAATATCTAGAATGACGGCTCTAGCATTCGAAACAATCTCGACCACGTTATCACGCAATATTTTTCCTTGAGTTAACCCTGAAGCTAGACTTGGGGCAATTATCTCGATCTGCGTTAGATCTTCATCGGTTAAATATCTTCCTTCATCGTCTGCCTGCTGAAAAACATCAATTACAGATTCTGGATAATCCTGCCAATCGAAACTAACAATCCGCGACTTTTTGATTAAATCTTTTACTCGATCACTCAGCATTTTATTTTTTTAAATTTTTTTGGATTAGGGCTTACCTACTATATATCTTCCCTAAGATAGCTATTGAGCAACAACAAGATAAAGTAAAGTAAATTTGTAATTTATGTTATGACTCATGGACATAGAACAGATAAAAATTGCTTTAAACGATTCCGATGCCCAGCAGAGAATGAAAGGGATTCGAGAACTCAGAAACTATGAGGCAGATATAGCGACACCACTGTTATTAGATCATGCTGGCGATCGAGAATTTTTAGTCCGTTCGTTTGTGGCGATGGGTTTGGGTAGAAAACAAAGCGCTAAGGCTTATGATGCTCTGTTAACGATGAGCGAGCAAGATAAAGACCCTAATGTCAGATCAGAAGCGGCTAATTCCCTGTCCTTTTATGGTGAAGTAGCAGTGCCTCATTTGAGGGCAATGTATGAGTCTGACGATCATTGGCTAGTGCGTCGCAGCATAATCGCCGCGATCGTCGATCTTAAATGTCCTCAAGAGTTATTGGAAATATGTGAAATTGGCTTGTCGGGGCAAGATGAACCTGTGATGGAGTCCTGTATTAGCGCATTGGGTTTATTGGCAGAGTCAGAACAACAGCCCGCAGCCTTAAAGTTACTTTTCTCCTTTGCTGAAGATCGCTCTTGGCGAATTCGTCTTCAGGTAGCTAAATCTTTAGGCAGATATGACCATCCCCAGGCGATCGCCATTCTCGGCAAACTCAAGACAGATGAGGATCACAGAGTAGTGGGTGCAGCCCTGGAAAGTATGATTTAAGCTATAAACAATTAATCATTCTCAGATCTAGATCTACAAATAATAGACTCTTTGATAAAATCATTAGAGAAACATTAAAAAATATTACAAAATTCTTTAAATGAAATTATTGGTAGTTGGCGCAACTGGCACTTTGGGTAGACAGGTAGCTCGTCAGGCTTTAGATGAAGATCATGAGGTACGCTGTCTAGTACGCAATCCCAACAAGGCAATTTTTCTCAAAGAATGGGGTGCAGAAATTATTAAAGGAGATCTTTGTGACAAATCGACTCTTTTTCCTGCCTTAGAAGGTGTGGATGCCGTAATTGATGCCGCTACCGCCAGAGTAACCGATAATCTGCGAGCTAGGGATGTAGATTGGCAGGGCAAAGTTAATCTCATCCAGGCTACCAAAGCTGCTGGAGTTAATCGATATATCTTTTTCTCAGTCTTAAATGCGGATAAGTATTCTGAAGTTCCTCTAATGGACATCAAGCGATGTACTGAATTATTCCTCGCCGAATCTGGCTTGAACTATACTGTCTTGCAGCTTGCTGGATTTATGCAGGGGCTAATTAGTCAATATGCCATTCCTATTTTGGAAGAACAGGTTGTTTGGGTATCAGGAGAAAGCACTCCCATTGCTTACATGAATACTCAAGATATTGCCAAATTTGCCGTTCGAGCTTTAACCGTCCCTGAAACTGAAAATAAATCTTTTCCCAGTCGTGGGAACCAAAGCTTGGGGGGCATATGAAATTATGAATTTATGTGAAAATCTCTCAGGTAAAAATACTCGTATTTCCCGCGTATCATTAACTGTTCTAGGCATCTTGCGCCGTATAACTCGCTTTTGTGAATGGGGACAAAATACCGCAGATCGTCTGATGTTTGCGGAAGTATTAGCCAGCGGTAAACCCCAGGATGCACCAATGGAAGATGTATATCAGACCTTTGGTTTAGATCCTAAAGAAACTACTACTCTTGAAGAATACATGCAGGAGTATTTTGGTCGCATTATGAAAAAACTCAAAGAGATTGATTACGAGAAAAATAAAGGCAAGAAGAAAAAAGGCAAAATTCCTTATCGTAACCAATTTTAATTGATGGTTTAGAGCTAAATACCATTCTCTAGAACATATAATTATAATCAAACTTTAATTAAATATTTAAGAGCTAATAGTTGAACCCAAGTTTAATTATTGGCTCTTATTTTTTGGCATTAATTAACAACAATAATTTCTGCTAACAATTAAGTGCTATTTGTAATTATCTCCTGATATTTATTTCCAGCGATTATGAGGCTGACCGACTATTAGTTGCTAGTAAGTAGAAAATAGTTAAAACCGACAGTTAAGACAGTTAAAATCAATTTTCTTCCAGCGAAATTTCCTCTATAACTTCCAACTGTGGTGGCTCTAAAGGAATCTTTTTCTGGGTATTAGTTGTTGCGGGGGATAAAGCATCTTTAACTAAAGTAGGTTCAGAATTATCAGAATTAAATTTGGCAGCTATAGTCTCTCTCTGATTAATTAAATAAATACTGACTATAGTGAGACATACCCCGACTGACTGGAGACTAGTTAGCACTTCCGAGAGTAGAATGGTGCCAAACAATAGAGCAAAAATTGGGGTCAGAAAAGTCAATGCACTTAAGCTAGTTAAATTACCTTTTGATGCTAAATAAAAGAAGATTCCGTAGGCGATCGCACTGCCAAAGACAGTGGCGTATCCCAGTGCCAGCCAGCCTTCTATGGTGATATTCTGCCACTGCTGGGTTTCTTGAAACCAAGAAATACCAAATAGTGGAATGCCCCCGATAATCATATGCCATCCCGTAGCCACCACAGGATCGGCATAACGACTAAGATAGGGAATCATTACCGTACCGATCGCCATTGAGAGGGAAGCTAATAACATCAACCATTCCCCATTATCAAATAGCTTTAGCCAGTTAAGATTGATCGCCTCAAAATTGCCAGCCAACAGGCTATAAACCCAGCGATCTGGCAACCCGATTAAGCTGATGCCAAATACGCCAATACTCAATCCCAGCCAACCCCAAATACCAATTACTTCGCCAAATAACCAACTAGATAGCAAAGCAACTGCCAAAGGTTGAGAATCAATCATCACTGAACCCAAGCCCGCACCCGTTTTAACAATTCCCTGAGCTAAAAAACCTTGAAACATTGCGCCGTCAACGATCGCAAACGCCAAAATCCATAGCCAACCTTGCCAAGTCTTCGGCTGAGGCAGTTTCAAAATAGCTGCTACTACTAATACTAAAATTCCCGCAGGTAACAATCTAAAGCCTGCCATAAAAAACGGTGTCGTCGAGGGAATTACCCCTTTCATTGCTACCATCGCCGTACCCCAGAGGAAAAACGGGGCAATTAGCAACAACGCTTTGGGCAATGATGAGGTGGAATTAGAACTAAGCTGCATTAACTAGGGAAATAATAGAAGACTTGTATATGAGTTTACTCAATTTTAAGTAGCAAGTAACAAGTATCGATCTAACACTGTTCTGTTTTCATTAAAACTCTTGTTTTCAACAATGTGGACGGGGTTAAATTACTGGTGGGCATTATCTAAATAGTCGGTTTTTGTTACAGCTTTTACCATGCCCACCCTACACTGGCTGGATTGATTTACTTGAGTTAGTATTGCCTCAAGTCATTCCTTAGAATTTACTCGTATCTCTATGCAGTCTGTTAATTTTGGTAGCTACAGCTTCAAAGTCACCGCTACGACGACTGTTATGGCGTTGATGCTGCTTGAGGGAGATGTTCAAGCACAAATAACTAGTGACAATACAACCAAGACTAATATTCAAACTAGCGATGGCATTTCCACAATCACTGGGGGTATTCAGTCGGGAAATAATCTGTTTCATAGTTTTGAGCAGTTTTCCTTAAGTACGGACACAGCAGCCAGTTTTAATAATGCCCTCGAAATCACCAATATTTTTAGTCGCATTACGGGTGGCGCAGTTTCCGAAATTGATGGTCTAATCCAGACTCAAGGTAATGCCAATTTATTTTTACTAAATCCCGCAGGGGTTATTTTTGGTGCCAATGCTCAACTAGATATAGGGGGGTCATTTATGGTTAGTACTGGCGATCGCCTGATTTTTGCCGATGGTGTAGAATTTGCGGCGGTTAATCCCGAAGACAAGCCTCTATTGACCGTAAGTTCGCCAATTGGTTTACAGTATGGTGAGAATCCAGGAAAAATCGAAGTATTACCTAAATCTAACCGAGTTGTCGAAGACAGTGGCTTAAGTATCTTGCCTGGTAATACCCTAGCTTTACTAGGGGGTGATGTATCTATTAGACGAAATAACCTGGATGCTGTTGGCGGCAGAGTTGAAATAGCTAGCGTCAAGTCTGGTTTTGTCGGTTTGCAGCCTGATGACTACGTTTGGGGATTTGATTATCAACTCGTTCCAGATTTTGGCAAGATTGATTTGCGGGATGGAGCCTTAATCAAAATTAGCGGCAAGACTAACTTTACTGGTCAGACGATTAATATCGCAACAAGTTCGGGTATTACGGATTTTAATAGTTTTACTAATATTAAGAGCGTTGTTAGTCTCAAAGCCACCGAATCAATTAAGCTCAATGGCGGTTTATTATTAACCCAGGTAGGACAGCAGCGTGCCGTGATCAATGAGGCGATCGCCGATATTGGTGGAGATATTATAGTTGAAGCGCCACAGGTTTTGCTCGATAATGGTGCGGTAGTATCTGCTGGTACTTTGAGCCAAGGTGCGGGAGGTAGTATTACCATCAACGCCGCCGAACTGGTAAAAATTTCTACCACTCCAGGAAAAAACCCATCGATAGTTAGCACTTCTACCATTGGCGAAGGTGCGGGGGGGCAGATTGCGATTGATACCAAAGATTTGATTATTGAAAATGGCAGTCAAATTCAGGCTTTGGCAGGAGACGGTGCAGGGGGTACAATTAGGATCGACGCTAGCGATTCAGTAGATATTTCTGGGACGGGAACTTTGCTTAGAGGAGATCTAGAAGGTAACGTATCGGAAACTATACTAAACAGTGGTGTTTTTGCCTCTTCAGGTATTGAGGGTTTACCATTTCAACAACAGCCTCAAGGAAAAAGCGGCAGCTTGATCATTAATACACCAAAGTTATCCATTCAAGATCGTGGACAAATCTCCGTTAGCAACTACGGTTTGGCAAACGCTGGAGACATCAAAATAACTACTTCCGATCTCACATTAGACACCTTTGGTAAAATCATCGCCAATACAGCATCAGGAAAAGGTGGATCGATCGCGATCTCTGCTGAGGGGTCAATTATTTTAGATAACAAAAGCTCGATTTCTACTACTGCCGAACAAGATGGCAATGGTGGTAATATTGCGATCGCTGCTGAAAATTTGGTTTTATTGAACTCTAATAGAATTAGTGCTGATGCTAGACAAGGAAATGGCGGTAATATCACCATTGATACGACTGGGTTATTTGTTGACTCTAGCAGCCTTATTACTGCTAGTTCAGAAGTAGAGGAGAACAAAGGCAACGTAAAAATATTTACTTTAAATCTAAATTCAAGATTAGCTACAGATCACCTACGAAAATCTTCACTAATTGTCGAAAATAAGGTGAGCAGAAGATGCGGTATCGGGCTTAATTTGGCGGAAAATCAGTTTCGTGACGTTGGTCACGGGGGAATTCCCAGCAGTCCATTACGAGAGGCAGCTTATTTAGACACCCTCAGCGATCTTGGTCAAGATGAATTGAAACTATCTCAAGTGACCAACCCAATTACCCAGAAAGCTAAAAAAAATAGCCCACAGACTAATTTTAAAGCTCGTCCTAAAGAGCAATCGATTACCGAAGCTAATCAATGGATTATTAACTCTCATGGCGTACTCGAATTAGTCGCACAGCCAGCCAATGTAGTATTGCCAGTATCAGAATGCGCCGTCAAGTAAGCTAGGCAAGATCGAGAAACTTTCTAGTTTCTTGCCAAATTTCCGACTGAACATCATTCAAACCATGATCGCTGTCAAGTTCGATTAATTTTATCTGGGAATGTTCCTGGGTATAGTCTCGGCTAACTTGAATTGGCACAACATCATCATTAATCCCGTGAATAATTAGGGTGTCGAGCGATCGCTTTAAATCAGATAAGGGATAATTGGCTGCGTCTACTAAAAACCTATAGTGCAGCGGAATTGCTCTATTTTCACCGTAATGAAATACCGCTAGATATTCAGACTCGCGCCACTGTGTAATTTGCTCTGGTTGTAATCTTGAGTACCAACTTTGAGGAAAACCAAAGGCAGGGGCAAGTAAGACTAATTTCTTCACCTGGAGTTGTGTTTGTGCCACCCAAGCAGCCGTTAAAGCGCCAAAGCTAGAACCAATCAGAACGATTGGCGTATTTGAGTCAGGAAAAGCAGCGATGGTCTGTTTAATTTGTCTGGTCAAAGTCAGATTGCTGAAGTCCCCCTGATTGAGATCGAGTACTGCTAAATTCAAATTTATTGCTTCAAAGCGATCGCGTAAATATCTTGCCTTACTCGATCTGGGACTAGAGGCAAAACCGTGGAGGTATATATAGGCTGTCGTTTTAACTCTGCTCATCATAATCGCCACCCGAACCATATTTCCAAGCGTCTAGGCAACGATGATAAAGGTATTTTTGCCTTGGCGGCAGGTTTTTTACTGCTGGTTGAGCTAATTTCCCCACCTGATATAAACCGCTATATAGTGCCAGGTAGAAATAATGAACCAGCCAATTAACTAGTGAACTAATGCCAATCTGCGGCAGCAACGGCAAAATCAACTTGGGATTTACCAGCGGTAGTGTTTTAGCTAAAGGTGCAAACTGGATGACATCCTGCAAAAAAGGTTTAAGCACTCCCTCTCCCAGACGATTCATCACCGCAAAAACCCCACTCATTAAATGATTAATTTGCTCGGGATTCACCTCTTTACCAACTTCTACGCTCATAGTCTGCTGGAATAGCCAGGTTACAGAGATATTGGGTTGGTATGGTTGCAGTAGGGCAAGATCTTGCCGATCTAGAGTATCTAAAGTTAAAGCCTCATTAATTCCCTCAGTCAAACGCTTTAAGTGGCGAATCATCGCGCCGAAACCACCAAAACTTACAGGAGACTGTCCTCCCGCGCTGTCACCTACAGGTAAGATCCGTCCAAAAGGTAGAGAAATCGGACTGTCTTTATAAGCGGGAAAAAAGCCAAAGAGAAATCGCTTGAAATTTAGTTTTTCTAATTCAATACCTTGATATTCTGGCAATAGCCTCAAATATTCATCCATAAAATATTCTAGGCTTGGTCTGGCTGGATCGGCATCAATATAGCTAAACATATAGGTAGTACGACCATCTTTGGCAGGAAAGGCTTCCCAGAAATACTGACAGTGATTGATAATTGGTGTAAAGGAATAAATCAAGTCTCCTGTATTGTTGTCGGGATAACCAGCGGCGCAACTACCAACTACAACACAAACTGCATCGGGTTTAGTTCCATTTCTTGCCTGTTTAATTATGGGAGAAAAATGACCCATAGCATCGATTAACAAACGAGATTTGATCTCATGTTCTGTCGTTTCTACCATTACTCCGTCAGGATGTACCGTCGCTGACTTAAACGCCGTGTTTTCTAAAAGCTTGCCTCCTGCTTGCAAAAACTTTTGCTTTAGCTGTGCCAATAAATAAACGGGATCGACGCCAATATTCAGCACATCTTTGACCCAAACTTCCTGTCCTCGCTCAAAACTGATTCTAGCTGGATTATATTCAGTGGCGATCGCCTCAGCTAATTCTGACTCAGTTAAGAGTTCTAGATCGATCAATGTCTCTAGCTCATTACGCGAGATATTCCATTCCTGTTCTCTACCTTTTAAGACTCCTCGCTCAACTAAAATAACTTGCCACCCAAGCTGCTGTAGTGCTGCACCCAACAAAATGCCTAAAGTTCCGCCACAAATTACAATGTCGCTAACAAAGTCGGTATCAGTCTGACCTATTTCTTCTAAACTATTGCTGACGACTTGAGCAGGATCGATCTTTTCCTTTCTTAAAGCCGACCAAAAGCGATCGGCACGACGCAATTTTTCTAATATATTATCTGGTTGTTGGTCAAGTATTGTTGAGGTTAAACTCATCTAGACAGTAAATCTGGTGAATCGGGTTGTTATCCTTATCATAGAAAAGTCTGCCAACTTAAGCCGATCATTTTCTAGTAATCAATTCCTCTCTAGTCCATAAAGCCAATCCACCACCTTTCCCTCTAGCGGCAATTACGTTCTCTTGAATTAGGAAATAGCTAAAGAAAGCCTGATGTTTGAGTTTGGTATCGTAAAATTTGGCTTCTTTTTCTAAACCTTCTTTTACATAACCGCTATAAAGCTTGAATCCTCGAACCATAATGTCTATATGGGTAAAGTCAAAAGCGAGGATATTCTTTGATGTTGTAAACTGAACTGGACCGGTTAGCGACAAGTTGAGCCAGCCTAGCTGAACCTCATTTTTGACCCTGCCAGTATTGTCTGCAGATTGTGGATCAGTTTGATAATGAATTTTAATCTTAAGCAATCTAGGAATATATCTTCCCGCACCCAAGACAATACCAGCTTTTTTTCTACTTTTTTTGGTTCCAGTAATAAAACGTAGGTTCCAGCAGCCTATTAGATCGGCTAAAGAATGTTCTTTTTTATTTTTCTTGGCATTGGTTTCAAACTCTAGTAAAGTTTCAAGTAATTCAGAACTATCTGGCAAAGATTTACTATCAGCAACTTGTTGAATTATCGACGATCTGCTCACCATGATTTACGCTATGTGATTTACGCTATGTATTGTCTTTTTTGTGTTTAGTTAGTTGTTGAATAAGCAACTTGATTATTATGCTATTATTTTATACTTTATGTTACTTATCGCTAAAAAGTTTAATCAATTTTTGCAAGATAGAATTCTATCTTCAGAGAAAGCTATATAATTACAAATAAATATATTGTAATCATGGACAAAACTTAAGCTAAGTATCTTTGAGAAACTATTATCATCAATTATATTTAAAAATATATTTAAAAAGTCTTGTTTAAAATGCCAAGAACAAATTAGAATAACTAAAATCTATCTAAAATCTATAAGTTATTATGTCTTTGGTCACAAAATTACTTAAAAAGCTTGGTATAAAAGACCAAAAAAAAACACCTTACTGGCTTAAAATCACTACTAAAGTTCCTAAGTGTACCTACTATTTTGGTCCATTCGATAGTCCGTTAGAAGCAAAAGCACTGCAAGCAGGTTATATCGAAGATCTACTCGCGGAAAATGCTCAAGGAATTCATCTGGAATTAGAACAATGTCCCGAACCCGATATGCTTACTGATTGTGAAGAAGAAATTTTTTAGCTGTCTAAATTACTTTTAGATGGATAAAAAATTTTAAAGACGAATCAAATATACTGGGGTGCTAGGATTCGAACCTAGGAATGTCGATACCAAAAACCGATGCCTTACCACTTGGCGACACCCCAACGTTTTGCAACAGAATCAGTATAGCAATTCCTGACTAAAGTTTGTCAAGTAATTTGGTAAAAAATTTTCTTGGTATAGATCAAATGCCTTGTTTAAGTTGGTCGATCGCCTGACGCAAGCCCCAAGCATGAATTAAGCCAACGTAGCCAGCATAAAAAGGCTGCTGCTGTTTGGCAAGATAAACATGATATGAGCCTAGAGAATCATGCCAGCTATGAAGAGTAGTGCCATCAGGAAAATTAGCCAGAATCTGCGATCGCCCAAAATCACGATAATCAGTATCGGTCATTCCTGGCACAGAACGGAGACGATTAACTAATTGATTTGCTAAAGTAGCCTCTGGCGGTAAACCTAATCTTGGATTTGCCCAAAAATCCTGCATAATCGGTATCATCTCAGCATGATATCGCATGGCATTATGAGTAATATCGGATACAAGTAACCAGTTAGCATAGTCAAACTTAGTATTTTCTACAGTAACTAAACCATCTGTACCCATGCCTAAATCACTGGCTACTGATAAAGTGGGGATATGCTGGGCAATTTTTTCTGCTATGGCACGACGATTTTTTCCTAAATCTGCTGCTGTGCCAATGCCAATATTAAAAGGATCGACCATCCGCGCAACATGAGAACCGCCGACAGGAGAACCCAGCAGAATCAAAGAGTGAATCTGCTGCCACCATTGAGGATTGCGTTCTAATAACTCTAACCACATTAATCCTCCCATCGAATGCCCGACTATTTTAATTGGAGTATGGGGATGAGTCGCGATCGCTTCGGTGGCAATCTCTTCTAACCGTTTAACTAAAGGTTCAAGACGAATAAAAGTTTTAATCAATCCCAAACTGGGTACAATTACTTTAGTCTGGGGATTAACTGCTGCTGTTGCTAGTTTCCCAATCGTATTTCCTGTATCAGCCCAACCGTGTTGAGCAAATAGTATATATTCAAGATTAGTATTATCTAATGCCATGAGACTTGGTTGATTTTAACTACTGATGTTATACCCTTCTGGTACTGTTGGTTGACAAGATTGCCAAAGAGCGATCGCCTCTAGCAATTCTGAAGGATGAGCTACCAAGTAATCGGGTTGATGTTCCCGCAGAATTCCTGCGGCATTAAAGCCCCAGCTTACGGCGATTACTGGAATATGACTCTTTCTTGCCGATCTAACATCTCTGGTTTCGTCTCCAACATAAATTACATCAGATTTGTTTAATCCATGGTCTTTAAGCGCTTGATTGATTACTCGATGCTTACCAAAAATCGCTGTGCCAGAATAGATATAGCTAAATAGATGATCTAAATCATTTTTCTGTAAAAATATCTCCACGTTTTCTTGATTGTTAGAGGTAACAATCCCCAAAACATAGCCTAATTGCTTTAGCTCTAGCAAAACTTGCTGGATATCTTTTATGGGAGATAATTCAGCAATTTCTTTACTTAATTCTGCACGAACTCTTCTGACTAGAAATGGGAGCTTGAAAATTGATATTTCTGACAGCTTAACTATTTCACGAGAGCTTAAATTTTTAATTAATAATAATTCTTCTTGGCTTAATGCTTTATAGCCAAATTCAGTTGACAGTTGATTGGTAATATTGGCGATCGCCTGATAGGTATCAGCAATAGTACCATCGAAGTCAAACAGGATTGCCCTTGCAGTCATTGAATCCTCAGTATTTAGTTAATTGATATAAAAGTTAAAAGTTATAGTTAGTAAAAATATATATTACTTAATCATCGAAAATCAGCGGAAAATGATTACTTCTCATTATTAAGGTTAGCACGAGCATTGCGTCGCCACATATGGGGCTTGATTCTTCTCAGGGCGGAAGCGGGAAACCTCTGATTCCAACTAGATCGATCGAGATTAGCTAACTCTGGTAGTGGAGGATTGATATTTTCAGGGTAGGGCTGAAAATCACTAATATTAGTTTCCTGAGCAAAACGTTGATTCCACGGACAAACATCCTGGCAAATATCGCATCCTGCTACCCAGCCAGAGAGATTTCGGGCAACATTTTCAGGTAATTCTGGTTCGCGATTTTCAATTGTATGATAGGCAATACAGCGGTTAGCATCCACTACATAAGGTTTGACAATGGCATCGGTTGGGCAAGCATCTAAACAGCGAGTACAGGTACCACAATGAGCCGTATGGGGGAGATCGGCAGCTAAATTTAAATTGGTTAACACCTCGCCCAAAAATACCCAACTGCCGTATTTTCTAGTGATAACATTCCCGTTTTTAGCAATCCAACCTAGTCCCGCCCTCTGCGCCCAAACTTTATCCTGAATCGGTGCCGTGTCTACCGAGTAACGAGTCAAAACTGACTCATCTTGCGATCGCAGCCAGTTACTCAATGCCTTGAGCTTTTTCCCCATAACTTTATGATAGTCTCGACCCCAGCCATAACGAGAAATTTTGCCCGTCTCGACCGTATTTGAGCGTTGGTGAGGAGTGTAATAATTGAGTGCCACCGAAATCACTGACTGCACTTGGGGCATATATTCCCGAATATCCTGCCGCTTCGGACTAGCCATCCACCCCATGTCTGCCTGATATCCCAATGCTAGCCACTGTTTAAGATGTGATTGAGCCCGATCTCGATCATTATCTATCTTAGCGATTCCCACCTGGTGAAACCCAATTTCTCTCGCTTTTTGTTTGACTTGAAAACTATCGATCATGAGAAATTAATTGACTAATAATTGACTAAAAGGAACATAGAGTAAAAGATAAACATCTAAGCTATAGAGTTAAACCTTGAGTCTGCGACTCACCAAACAATTACTCACTATCATGATCGCGATCGCCATGCAATATTTTTATTCTGCCTTAATTAGCCTATCTGTTTTAGCTTTAGGAGGCGTAGCCTTGGCAGAAGGAAAAGTCAATGCCCCTCAAGGTAATCAGTATCCAGCATCCTTTATTCGAGGATACAACCAAGAATGTATTCAAACTTCAATTGAGGAAGGATTAGACCAAGCCGAGGCAAAAAAACTGTGTGACTGCACCATTAATGAATTTGAACAGCAGTATAGCCTAGAAGAATTTCAGCAGCTTACCAACGCTTCCGCTACCAAAGAGTCAGCCCAAACAGCTTTAATTGAAGTGGGACAATTTTGCTTTGAGCAGATTCTTTACGAAGATTGACATCCTCCCCCACTAAACACTATATGCGAAGCGGTATCCGTGATAGACATCCTTGGTGTTTTAGTGGGGGGGGTGAATTTTGCATCTAAGATAGTAAATAACCCCGCACCCCAGTCTTCAAAATAACGTCCGATAGGTGTCTGCGAACCGCCATCAGTGCTGATAAACAAATTGCTAGCAATATCAAAAGTGTAGTCACGCAACTCTGGACACCAGGTTAAAGTCTTCGTCTGTGACCATTTCTGAAGATATTCATCGGTAATTTTGTCGGCGTTGTTCAAACCAGGGTTACACTTTGAGGAGAAATCACCGAGAGGAACCGAGCATTTGTACTATGGAATTGCCAAAAACTAGAGAAATGAGTAATAGTAAGAGATTGCTAAAAATCAGTCAAATGTTTGAGTAAATTGAGTGAATTTATCTTCTTCTGTAGCTTCTCGTCTTCAATCTCATCAGCGCCAACAATTAGCTCTTGATGTTCTGTCGAAACAAGAACCAATCAGCCAGATAGCCAAGCAAGAGCAAGTAAGTCGCCAATTTCTCTACCAACAGAAAGCTATTGCTCAACAAGCTTTAGAGCGGGCTTTTGACCAGCCTGAAAAAGATAACGAAGTCTTGTATTATCTTCCAGTGACGCAAACATGGATATGTCAGCTGATTTTAGCCTTGATTCTCATCTGTCACTGTTCCTATCGAGGAGTTATCGAATTATTAAGAGATTTATTTGATTATCCCCTCAGTATCGGCACGATTTACAATCGAGTGCAAGAGGCGGTGCAAAAAGCCCGAAAAATCAATCAATCTCAAGATTTATCGTCAATTAAAGTGCCTTTACTGGATGAACTCTTCCAAGGGCCTCGACCCGTATTGATAGGAGTGGATTCTGATTCTACCTACTGTTTTCTCCTAGAATTAGTGGAGCATCGAGATGAAGATACCTGGGGGTATTATTTACTAGAAGCCTCCGAACAAGGTCTTAATCCTAATTACACAATTGCTGATGCAGGGAAAGGTCTCCGAGCTGGACAAAAAGCTGCCTGGGGTGATGTACCTTGTCATGGAGATGTGTGGCATATTTTAGATCAGTGTGCCACTTTGTGCCGTAATTTAGAGAAAAAGGCACAGGGAGCTCAAACACAGCGAGAAAAGCTAGAGCAGAAGATGGAGTTGGCTAAATTACAGGGTAAGGGAAATAAATTCTCAGCTAAGTTAATTAAAGCTCGTAAAAACGAATCAACACTGCTTAAATTAGCGAAAGACGTTAAAATACTCTTGTATTGGCTCAGAGTTGATATTTTATCCCTGGCGGGGCCAGAGTGGTCGGACAGAATGGAATTAATCAATTTCATTATTGAAGAACTTGAAGTCAGAGAAGGCCAGGCTCACAAAGGTATTAAAGCTTTAAGAACCGCTTTATCGAATCAAAAATCGGATTTATTAGCTTTTGCTGAAGTTCTTGACCATAAATTAAGGGATATTGCCCAAAAATTTAAGATTTCTCTATCTCAAGTTCGAGAAGTTTGTTTGTTGATGAAGAAGTCTCTTTCCACCAATGTCTATTGGCAGAAATGGAATCATCTCTATCAGCAACTTTCTGAGAAATTTCTCCCGGTGAAGGAAGCGGTGGAACAGGCAATGAAATCGACTCCTAGAGCCAGTTCCTTGGTTGAAAACTAAAGCTTCGATTGGATATGCTGGGGAAACCCCAGCATCCCTCTCGCTCAATTCTCGCCTCAGAAATTACTTTTTCTTGAGAAAACACCTCAATTCTGATTATCTTGACCTTCTCAGGTTTTTTCTGAATCATCGCACCTTTAGGTCAAGTCGAGTTCCAGAACGAGTAGGCAAAAGTCCTACAGAACTGATGACAGGAGAAAAACATCCACATTGGTTGGAACTGTTAGGATTTGAGCTTTTTCAAAGAGCCTGAATATTAGGTTTCTATAATAATACAATTGTTCTGTAAGCGGAGTTTCAACTTGGCTTAATTTGACCTGCAAACTGTTACCCAAAATCTCCTGTATTTGAACAACGCCTATATTTGCTATGCCAACCCTATGACTTGGGTTACTTATTTATTATGGTTTTTACTACGTTGTTCTTAACAATGGGAGCATTGCACATTTATGGGATGATGCATTCGCGCCAGAGTCGAACCTTTTTAGCAATGAAGAAGAATATTGTTACCAGTTCAGGGACCATGTTGCATGGTAGCGAGCCAGGTAAGTATTTAAGCAAAATTATGTATACCTTTGATTATAGCTATATTTGTCTTTCCTTCTGCTCCTCCCCTCTTCTACTTCCGATTTCTCAAGTACACAATTAATTTTACCCAGGTACTTACTGTCGGCTATGGCTTTAATTAGAGAAACTTTTATGCACTAGAGTATTAATACTCATACGGTTATTTTCCCTCCCTATTCACAGTTGGGAGAGATAAAGTTTTAAACATACGCTTTACAAAAGTTCACTTAACTTAAAGGTCAATACCATGATTAGTTTAATTTTTCTACTGGTTTATATTTGGGCTTTGCTGGGAATTGTGAACCGAATCAGCAGCCAAAATCCATCTGCCTAATATTCCTGATTTGAAAAGTAGTGCATAAGGTTCGGGTCAGGTCTTATTAACTCACCTAAAAACTGGCAAAAAGCCTCAGTTATAGAAGCTAGAGCTATCAACAATTCTAGTAATTTTCATTAGGTGAGACTATTGAAGATGTCTAATTCCGCTTCCTGGAAGATTTCGTAGCTATCTCTGAAGGCAAAAGACTCAGCAGTGCTTCCGAAAGTATCGTCTTGAGGATAGAAGTAAAG
The DNA here is from genome assembly GCA_963724445.1 of uncultured cyanobacterium. Classification (GTDB taxonomy): domain Bacteria; phylum Cyanobacteriota; class Cyanobacteriia; order Cyanobacteriales; family Xenococcaceae; genus Waterburya. Next base: position 28,456 of record CAVRWR010000118.1, read on the forward strand.
AATAATCGGGTTTTACCCAAACAATACGGATTTCACTACTTCTATCCTCGTGTCAAGTCATTGCATTTCATCTTAATAATAATTAACATAACTTATAAATAACTAAAGAATTTCTTATACCAGAGGTCGTAGGTTAGCCATGAAAGATTCCGAGCAACTATCTCTAGAACAAAAATTCAATTTAAGAACATTTGCCGATCAAGTACAGACTCTTCCTCTTGAAGAAGCACAGGGTCTGTCGATTGAGCTTTATCGACGAATGATGCTCAAAGATAACTTATACCAGGAGTTATTACAGGATTATTGGGGTATTAGTAGCCCAATCCCTGTGTCTGTATAAAGTCTTAACTAGGAAATTCTAATGAAGCTATTGGTCTGGTAATCGGGTTTGTTGCCGAAAACTTCCAACGATTTAACCATCTTGGTCTCTTAAAAAGTTAACAAACAAACCAATCAATCAATCTAAACAACCTATACATTGAGATATTTTTATGGAACTACATCAGATTGAAACCTATATCGATAGCCCTAATCCTCAAAATCGAATGAAAGCGATTACCGAGTTAAGGAATTACGAACCTAATCTTGTTGTCCCACTATTGAAGAGAAGAATGTGTGACCAAGAATTTGTAATTCGTTCCTTTGTGGCCACAGGTTTGGGATTTAAACGCACAGATGAAGGCTTTGAATTGTTGCTGGATTTGATTGAGCACGACCGCGATTATAACGTCAGAGCCGAAGCCGCCAATTCTCTGGCTAAATATGGTGAACTAGCAATCCCCCATCTGGTGGAATTATTCCAACAAGACTCTAATTGGCTAGTAAGATATAGCATTTTGGCCGCTATCGATTTAAGACAACATCCTGAAATTCTCCTAGAATTATCGGTTTTAGGACTCAGAGGAGACGATCCAGTGGTCAGAGAAATAGCCCTCGCCAGTTTAGGAGAATTAGCCAAAACACCGCAAGAAGATTTAGCTTTAGAGCTACTTCTCTCAGCAGCTAAATCAGAGGAAGGAGAAATTCGCACCCAAGTAGCCAGAGTCTTGAGAAATTTTGAAGACCCAAGGGCACAGGTTGCTCTCGTAAATTTGCGACAGGATTCTGATTATCGAGTTGTCGGTGCAACTCTAGAAGGACTGATCTAAAGTCAATATCACACAAGCATTCACTTCCAGCTCTGTGGCATGAGTTGAGTGATTGCTAACTATTTATTTAAAGACACAATTATGAAAGCCAAATGGTCACAGCTAGTTCTCAAAATCATAGTGTGGTTATTTGCTGAAATGTACCTAACGGTTTTGGGGTTAGATAATCTAGCTGATTATGGCGAGTTTGTCTTTCAATATAGAGCGTTTTTACAAATAGCTGAGACTACTACCCCTCTGGGTTTCTCAGCTTAAATTAAACACTGAAACCATCTTGCCAGCATATCCACAATATAACTTGATACTTTGTCACGTATTCTTAACAAGAATTAACAAAATTTAAATAATTGTTACAATGTATCAAGTAAGTGCAGTTTAGTAATTTCATCAACACAAATCATGAGTAATTCTTCTAGCATCATCCCAGAACCTCTCAAGGCTCAATCCCTCGTTTATGACTTAAAAAAACGCCTTGATTGGGGAGAACCAGCTCTGACCATCATTGATATTAGAGATCCAGATGCTTTCAACAGTAGCCATATCTCAGGAGCTGTTTCGCTGCCGATGAATGAATTAGTTAATCGTGCTTTAAATAATCTCGAACTAGAGCGCGATCTCTATGTCTATGGCTCTACTGATGAGCAAACTGCTGATGCAGCCGCTCAACTCCGTACTGCTGGCTATCAAAATGTGGCTGAACTTAGAGGTGGTTTGGGTGCTTGGCAGGCAAATAGTTTTCCCCTTGAAGGAAACTAGGCTGTAGTTGCCTAAATCTAGGAACAAGCCCAATTAATTCTGTCTTTTAATGATTAATTGGCAACCTGAATGCATCCATCGTCATAATTCTTCATGATGTATGTAATAAATCTCCACAAAAACTCCGATTAAAATTACCAAGGATGAATCTCATGGAAAATCAAGAATCTAAATTCGGCTTTAGCAAATTTGCTGAGAACTGGAACGGTCGCCTGGCCATGCTCGGCTTCGTTATTGGCGTCGCTACCGAATTGTTGACCGGTCAAGGCATTCTGTCTCAGTTGGGTCTGCTGTAGTCAATCAACAGCTAGTGCTGCCAGAGCCAAGTTTCTGGCAGTACTGTTTTGGGCGGTAAGCTGTTCCTGCTACCAAGCCGCCGTAAATTCAAATTACAATTTTCAGTTTTAGTTAATGTTTCCTAATCTTCTTCAAGCAACAAAAGAATACTGGCACCAGCTAGATGAGCTAGAAGTTGCCTATCAGCAAGGTGAAATTCCCCTAGAGCAAGTAGATGCTAGAGTAGCTGATTTGATGGCAGAACTGGCTCAAGAACGTCGCGCTAGCTTTTACCTATTTTTGGCGAGGCTGCCAACATTGGATGATGACACAGAAAGAGACTGTTGTTGGTTTGGTTGTTTTGGTACTCGTCACTTATGCTTGGGCGCTAACCGGCCCAATTTCATGA
>CAVRWR010000119.1:0-18411 GCA_963724445.1 uncultured cyanobacterium
GTGCGATCTTCAGGTTGCCCTGATGCATGTCGGCATGGAAGAATCCATCGCGCAGCGCGTGATTCAGGAACAGGTGCAACACCCGTGCGCCAAGGACCTTGCGGTCATGACCGGCAGCGTCGATGGCGGCGTTTTCGTTCAGCCCGATACCCTCGGCCCAGCCCAGCGTCATCACATTGCGGCTGGACAGGAACCGGGTCGGGCTTGGGCACCTGAAAGCCTTCGTCCTTGGCGGTGTTCGAGCCGAATTCAGCGGCGGCCGAATTCCAGCCGCAGGTCCAGCTTCTCCATCACCACGCCCTCGAAATGCGTGATCACGTCCATTGGGCGCAGCCGGCGCGCGGCGGGCGCCAGAAGCTCGATCCCGCGCGCGGCAAGGTAGAAGGCGTCGATGTCCTTGCGGAAGGCCCGTTCGATGCCGGGCCGAAGCACCTTGACCGCCACATCCTCGCCGGTGTCGGCCAGCCGCGCGCGATGCACCTGGGCGATGGAGGCGGCGGCAACCGGCTCGGAAAACTCGGAGAAAAGCTCGCTGACCGGCAGTTCCAGTTCCGCCTCGATCATCCGTTTCGCGATTTCGGTGGGAAACGGCAGATTGTCCTGCAGGTATTTGAGTTGCACCGCCAGTTCGTCGCCGACGATATCGGGGCGCGTCGAAAGCACCTGCCCGAACTTGATGTAAGCCGGGCCAAGCGCGGTGAGCGCGCGCGTCGCCGGCGGCAACGCCGGGTCACCTTTCAGGCCAAGCCATTTGAACGGCCAGCCAAGCAGTCGCGCGGCAAACCTCAGCCGGGCAGGCGCACGGAACGCCTCAAGCACGACATCCATCGCACCGGTGCGCTCCAGCGTGGCCCCGGTCCGGATCAGCCGGATGATGTTGTGCGGCCCCCTCACAGTTTCCAGCCGGAATGCATCTCGTCAGATCCCTGATGCGAATCAATCCGTCAAAAATGGAAAATGGGAACGAAAAAAGTTTGTCGGGAACGAAGTATATAAGAAAACTCTAGGTGTTGTCGGTCTAGGTAAAATTGGGGCGCATGTGGCAAAAGTAGCCAGAGCAATGGAAATGAAGCTGCTGGCATACGATCCCTTTGTCTCAGCTGAACGCGCCGAAAGACTTGGCTGTAGTTTGGTAGATTTAGATCTTTTGTTTAGAGAGGCAGACTACATTACACTGCACATTCCGAAAACTCCAGAAACTGCGAATCTAATTAACGCTGAAGCACTTGCCAAAATGAAGCCTCACGCCAGAATAATCAACTGCGCTCGTGGAGGGATTGTTGATGAATCAGCTCTCGCTGAAGCACTTCAAGCAGGTAAAATTGGCGGTGCCGCATTAGACGTTTTTAACAGGGAGCCTTTGGGAGAATCACCTCTTACGGCGATAGGTTCTAATCTAGTACTTACGCCTCATCTGGGAGCTTCCACAGCAGAGGCACAAGTCAATGTTGCAACGGATGTCGCCGAACAGATTAGAGACGTTTTATTAGGACTTCCTGCGCGCTCAGCGGTTAATATTCCTGGTCTAAATCCTGATGTGATGGAAAAACTCCGACCCTATTTGAGATTGGCTGAAACCTTAGGGACAATGGCTGGTCAATTGGCAGGAGGCAGGATCGATGAATTGCATATCCGTTTACAGGGAGAATTGGCTAACAATGATAGTCAACCAATCATTGTTGCTGCTTTGAAAGGTTTATTATCTGAAGCATTAAGAGAACGGGTAAATTATGTTAATGCAGCAATAGAAGCTCAAGAAAGAGGCATTAGGGTGATCGAAACCAAAGATAGCTCAACCCGTGACTATTCTGGTGGTTCGTTACAAATAGAAGCTCAAGGAGCTAATGGTAAGCATTCCGTTACTGGGGCATTGCTCAGTGAGGGGGAAATACGAATTACCAATTTAGATGAATTCCCGATTAACGTTCCCCCCAATGATCATATGTTGTTTACCTTACACCGAGATATGCCAGGACTTATCGGTAAGATTGGTTCTTTGCTGGGTAGTTACAACGTAAATATTGCCAGTATGCAGGTAGGACGTAAAATCGTCAGAGGTGAGGCGGTTATGGTACTTAGCCTAGACGATCCATTACCTGAGGGAATTTTACAGGAAATTACCAAGGTAGATGGTATTAGAGATGCTTACACAGTCAAGCTGTCTGTATAAGAGTTAAAGATTTTTTTTGAGCATTTATCGCGCTGAAATATTCGCTCTATAAGTTTAAAGTTGGTGAGTATTTTCACTGACTTTAATAACTTAATAACAGTTAGCTAAAATCAAAGTGGTAATAAAGACTAATTGAGCTGAAATAAATAAAAAAGCTAAATTTTAAAAGCATTTTGGGAAGACTATAATTAGAACCAAACAAATAGTGGATGAAGCCAAAAGATTGACATAAAGTGGTAAAGATATGTGTTTTAATCTCAGATTATTGGTTGAAAATTAAACTAATGATAAACATAATTAATTGAACAATCACAGTCAAAACAAGCCATTTAGGTTCATTTTTAGATAACTCATGTATAGCTCATAACCTAAAAAATTCATGTCTAATCGTTGGTGGGAGATCGTCGTAAAATGCGAGTCAGTCCTTGAAGAATCAGTCTTTTGGCGACTTGAAAAATTTGGTTGTTCGGGGACAGCTACCGAGGTCAAAGTTTTAGATGGCGAGCAAAATCGTGAATCAAAATCAAGCGAGCAACAAATCGTAATTAGAACCTATATTCCTGAAATAGATACTCAATTATTGGATCTAGCAGCTTTATCTCTATGGTTAGAGCAAGATGCCAAACTATTAGAAGTATCTGTTCCAGAAGCTCAGTGGCAATTAATTGATGAAGAAGATTGGGCAAGTGGTTGGAAAGATTACTGGAAGCCAATGGAAATTGGCGATCGCTTTTTAATCTATCCTGCTTGGGAAACTCCTCCAGAACAATCAGATAGACTAATCTTACGTCTCGATCCAGGTGCAGCATTTGGCACAGGAACCCATCCTACAACACAGCTTTGTCTTGAATCTTTGGAAATGCGCCTGTACGAAAACGCCGAAAATCAGACTATAGCTGATATCGGTTGTGGTTCAGGAATTTTGGCTTTAGGTTCAGTATTGCTGGGAGCTAAAAAAGTTTATGCAGTTGACACTGATGCTTTAGCTACCAAAACCTGCCGCAGTAATTGTCAATTAAACGGAGTAAACCGAGAGCGCATTGTGGTTCGCGATGGAAGCATTGAAATGCTAAAAGCAGAAGAATCAATTTTTGATGGCATTATCTGTAATATTCTGGCTGATACCATCGTCGAATTATTTCCCCAATTTAATCAAATTACTCATGAAAAAAGCTGGGCAATTTTGAGCGGAATATTGTTGGCTCAAGCCGACCAAATAGCCGATGTTGTGGAACAGCAAGGATGGACTGTTGCAGCATTGTGGAAAAGAAAAGACTGGTGCTGCTTTAACATTCGTCGTTCAGAATATTAATTAGCTAAGGTCAAGATATCTACCCCATCTTTGGTTACAGCGATCGTATGCTCAAACTGAGCTGAAAGCTTCCCATCTTTGGTAATTGCTGTCCAGCCGTCATCCAACATTACAGCTTCCCAAGTTCCTTCATTAATCATAGGCTCAATGGTAAATACCATTCCTGGCTTAATTTTTCTTTTCTGCCGAGGATCGTAATAGTGTGGGATCTGAGGTGCTGTATGAAAGACATGACTTACTCCATGTCCAACAAAGTCTCTAACTACAGAGAAACCCTGTTGTTCGGCATATTCTTGGATTGCTGCACCAATATCATTGATTCTTGCACCTGGTTTTACCATCGCAATTCCTCTTCTTAAGCACTCTTCCGTCACCTCCACCAGCTTTTTCGCTTTTTCTGTAGGCTTTCCTACAAAAAATGTTTTAGAAGTATCCCCATGATAGCCATCAACTATTGGAGTCACATCGATATTGATAATGTCTCCATCTTTTAAGATTTGCTTGGCATTAGGAATACCGTGACAAATTACCTCATTAACGCTGGTGCAAATAGACGCAGTAAAAGGATTTTCTTTTGGTCCATATCCTAATGGTGCGCTAACAGCTCCTTTCTCTTGAGTCCATTTTTCGGCTGCATCATTAATTTCTAGGGTGCTTACGCCAGGTTTTACCATCGGCTCCAGAAAATCTAATAATTCCGCTGCCAAAGCTCCTGCTCGTCGCATTTTCTCAATTTCTCTGCTAGATAAGAGAGTAATTTGTTCAGTTCCCATTGCTATACTTAATGTGCTTGATTACTGCGATATATACTAAATAGTCTATCAATTCTTGAACTCAGAATTGCAGGCAATAAGAATATTGATTGTAATAATAATCAAAAAATAAAGACCTAAATCTAGATCTAGGTCTTTGAAATTGTTTCAACCGATGAGAATTACGTTAACCATCAGTTTTATTGATCTTGATAAATTTCATTTAGCTTTTGCTGTTCTTCTGGCTCATTTTTTTGGACAGAATCCAACAAATCATTTAATTCTCCTAACGATTCATCAGAAATTTGAGTTAGTTCGTTAAGCTTTTGATTGATAGAATTGAGAGATTCTAAATCATCAGAGTTTTCCTCTTCAAGCTGAAAATCTAACTCTGCTGATTCAGCAGTAGATTCATCGTCAATATTAATGACTTGGTCATCATCTGTAAATGCTTCCATCAAATTTTCAAATTCAGTATCAGTATTTGAAGTGTGATCTAAGCTAAGTTCACTGGATTCATTATCTTGCTCTAAGTTTTCAAGAAAATCATATGATGGAGTTGGAACTTCTTCAAAGCTAAATTCTTCTGGCTCAGAAGCCATTTCAGGAGTGGAATCTAAACTCAACTCATCTGATGATTCATTCCCTTCAATAAACTCACCCATGAAGTCATCCGATTTCGAGGCAATCGCTGTTTCTTCTTCTAGACTAAATTCATCTGCGGTTTCAGATTCAGAACTCAATTGTTCAAAGCTCAACTCATCTGATGATTCATTCCCTTCAATAAACTCATCCATGAAGTCATCCGATTCCGAAGCGATCGCTGGTTCTTCTTCTAAACTAAATTCATCTGCGGTTTCAGATTCAGAACTCAATTGTTCAAAGTTAAATTCTTCTGATTCGGAACTCATTTCAGGAGTGGAATCTAAACTCAACTCATCTGATGATTCATTCTCATCAATAAACTCACCCATAAAGTCATCCGATTCCGAGGCGATCGCTGGTTCTTCTTCTAGACTAAATTCATCGGCGGTTTCAGATTCAGAACTCATTTCCTCAAAGCTAAATTCTTCCGACTCAGAAGTCGAATCGAGAGTAAACTCATCTGATGATTCATTCTCTTGGACAAACTCACCCATAAAGTCATCAGGTTCCGAGGCGATCGCTGGTTCTTCTCCTAAACTAAATTCATCTGCGGTTTCATTCTCATCAATAAACTCACCCATGAAGTCATCAGGTTCCGAGGCGATCGCTGTTTCTTCTAAACTAAACTCTTCAGGTGATTCAGATTCAGCCGTTAATTCCTCAAAGCTCAACTCATCTTCTGGGGATTCATTCTCTTCGATAAACTCACCCATGAAGTCATCAGGTTCCGAGGCGATCGCTGGTTCTTCTTCTAAACTAAATTCATCGGCGGTTTCAGATTCAGAACTCAATTCTTCAAAGCTAAACTCTATTCAGATTCGGAACTCATTTCAGGAGTGGAATCTAAACTCAACTCATCTGATGATTCATTCTCTTCGATAAACTCACCCATGAAGTCATCAGATTCCGAGGCGATCGCTGGTTCTTCTTCTAAACTAAATTCATCTGCGGTTTCAGATTCAGAACTCAATTCTTCAAAGCTAAATTCTGTTCAGATTCGGAACTCATTTCAGGAGTGGAATCTAAACTCAACTCATCTTCAGATTCATTCTCTTCAATAAAGTCATGCGATTCCGAAGCGATCGCTGGTTCTTCTTCTAAACTAAATTCATCTGCGGTTTCAGATTCAGAACTCAATTCTTCAAAGCTAAATTCTGATTCTGATTCGGAACTCATTTCAGGAGTCGAAGCTAAATCTCATCTTCTGATTCATTCTCTTGGATAAACTCACCCATGAAGTCATCAGGTTCCGAGGCGATCGCTGGTTCTTCTTCTAAACTAAATTCATCGGCGGTTTCAGATTCAGAACTCAATTGTTCAAAGCTAAACTCATCTGATGATTCATTCTCTTGGATAAACTCACCCATGAAGTCATCAGATTCCGAGGCGATCGCTGGTTCTTCTTCTAAACTAAATTCATCGGCGGTTTCAGATTCAGAACTCAATTCTTCAAAGCTAAACTCATCTGATGATTCATTCTCTTCGATAAACTCACCCATGAAGTCATCAGGTTCCGAGGCGATCGCTGATTCTTCTAAACTAAACTCATCTGCAGGTTTCAGATTCAGCCGTTAATTCTTCAAAGCTCAACTCATCTGCTGATTCATTCTCTTCGATAAACTCACCCATGAAGTCATCTGATTCCGAGGCGATCGCTGGTTCTTCTCCTAAACTAAATTCATCTGCGGTTTCATTCTCATCAATAAACTCACCCATGAAGTCATCTGATTCCGAAGCGATCGCTGATTCTTCTAAACTAAACTCTTCAGGTGATTCAGATTCAGCCGTTAATTCCTCAAAGCTCAACTCATCTTCTGGGGATTCATTATCTTCAATGGACTCACCCATAAAGTCATCTGATTCCGAAGCGATCGCTGGTTCTGCTTCTAAACTAAATTCATCGGCGGTTTCAGATTCTGCCGTTAATTCTTCAAAGCTCAACTCATCTGATGATTCATTCTCTTCGATAAACTCACCCATGAAGTCATCTGATTCTGAAGCGATCGCTGGTTCTGCTTCTAAACTAAATTCTTCTACGGTTTCAGATTCAACCATTGATTCTTCAGGGCTAAACCATTCCGATTCAGAAATCGCAGATGAATTAAACTCTCCTACTGCATCAGTTACATCATCTTGCTCGGCAATAAAGGTAGACTCCTCGTTTAAACTGAAGTCCTCAGTTGGTTCGCTATCAAGTTCTGGTATAGATGTGGATACTTCTTCAAAATTAAACTCTTGTGGTTCAGAGCTAGTTTCAACGATAGAATCTGAAATAAATTCTTCGCTAGTTTCATTCTCTTCAGTATATTCATCTACCAATTCTAAAGATTGAGAATAACTATCGTCTTCAATCAATTCTAAAATCTCAGTTTCATCGTTAGTTTCAAATTGTTTTTCTTCGTCAACAGTTTCCTCTGATTCAAAATCAGATTCTTCTTCGAGTATGTAGTCTTCTTCTGAGGATGTTTTCGACTCGAACAATATTAATTCTGATTCATCAAAGGTTCCAATTAGTTTGTCTACTATTTCTGGGTTGGAATCTTGCTCATGTACAATAGATTCCGATTCCTCTGAAGAACTAACAAAAGGATTGGCTTCTTCTGTCTCATTAGATATGTCAGTAATCTGTTCAATAGAGTCTTGAGCGGTTTCTGGTTCGCTATTAAATGCTTCTAATTCTGACAGTTCTAAGGAATCTACTAACTGTTCTACTTCTAAATCTGGATAATTCTGAACTTCATCTGGATCTGATTTTTCTTCTGTACTGACATCAACTAAACTTTCTTCAATTGGTGAAATAACCTCCTCCAACTGTTGTTTTTGATTATTTAAATCAGAAATAATACCTAAAAGCTGATTGTGTTCTGTTTGGAGCGAATTAATATCAGCTTCTACTGTCTGCATTTGATTGGTTGCTTCATCTACAGACTTTCGCAGTTGAGTTTCTTGATGGCGAAGCTCATTTACTTGACTATCTAATTGTTGGCTTTCGTGATCTACATCTTGATCGAATTTTTTCTGATTATTGGCGATTAAAGCTCCCGCCCCTCCAGCTATAGAGCTAGCAGCTCCAATACCCATCAAAGCTTGATTCTCTTTTAACATTCCAGCGATAAAGCTTATGCTACCAAATGCAAGAGAAATTAGCAGAATTTTATTTGCAACTTTGGCTGATTTCATATTATGTAAATTCAATATTAAGTTAATTTATTACAGACGTTATGCTTAGGCTGGTAGCTTATTGTCAATAATTTACTTTGGTAAACACAGCAATCAAAGATATATTGATTCTGAAATACAAGAACTTCCTCAGCCTCATACTAAAGAGTTCCCAAATATTTATTTAAAATTAACAGTTAAACCAATCAGACAAAGAATACGAACAATATATAGCTAAAATTATTGAAGCTGACGCAAAATCATCTTTACTGTAGATTGATAATTTTGTTTTATGCTCTCAATTCTTCTGCTTCAAAACTGAATATTTCGTGTTGAGCGTAATTTTGTTATCTAGCTAGTAGCCTTAACTTTGACTTACTTTCCAATCTTGATCGCAACGAAATGACAAATCAGTCTAAAATAGTAGCGATGTAATAAAGCTTAATATTTTGAACGAATTATGGCTGCAAAAGTAGAGATTTATACCTGGAGTCGTTGTCCATTTTGTATCCGCGCTAAAGGACTATTGGACAAAAAAGGAGTTGAATATACAGAATATTGCATTGATGGGGATGAAGATGCTAGAGAAAAAATGAGCATTAGAGCAAATGGTAGAACAAGCGTACCCCAAATTTTTATCGAAGATCGCCATATTGGCGGTTGTGATGATATTCACGCCTTAGAGATGCATGGAGAATTAGAGGCTTTGTTGTAAATCGGTATTGCCAGGCTTTACTTTGCTGTACTTTATAAATATAGGAGTACAAAGCACTTATCTGTAGGAAAATAGCGTGAAACTCGCATTTATCATCGATCCAATCGCCAAATTAGATCCTGGACACGATAGTAGCGTTGCCATGATGGAAGCGGCACAAATTTTGGGTCATCAAGTTTGGATCACCCAAGCGCATCAACTAAGCATTATTGAAGGCAAAGCCTGGGGATATTTACAAACAGTCGATCTTAAACCTGTAAAGCTAGTGGAACACCGTTGGCAAGCAGCAATAGATTGGTATCAGGTAGGAAGTAAGAACTTAACCTGTTTGGAGGAAATGGACGCTGTGTTTATGCGTACCGATCCTCCTGTAACAGTTCCTTATCTTTATACAACTTATATTCTGGATTTAATTGATCGCCGTAAAACTTTGGTAGTAAATTCTCCCCAAGGCTTGAGAACTGCCAATGAAAAGGTTTATGCCCTCCAGTTCACTGATGTCATTCCAGAAACTATCGTTAGTCAGGATAAATTGGTAATTGCCAAATTTGTCGAATCAAAAAAATCTGCCGTCTTAAAACCTCTGGGAGGTAAAGGAGGTGAAGGAATTTTATTTTTAACCGAGGGCGATCGCAATTTTAATTCTATAGTAGAAGTTAGTACTTACCAAGGAAGAGAACCTGTGATGGTTCAAGAATATCTTCCTGCTGCCAAAGAAGGAGATAAGAGAATTATCTTACTTGACGGTGAACCAATTGGTGCAGTAAACCGCGTTCCTAGCGGTAATGAGTTTAGAGGCAATATGGCAGTAGGGGGTAAAGCTGCCAAGGTTGATATTACAGAAAGAGAACAGGAAATTTGCGCTGTGGTTGCGCCCCAGTTACGTCAAGACGATCTTTATTTTGTCGGGATTGATGTGATTGGTGGATATCTAACAGAGGTTAACGTAACTAGCCCTACAGGAATTAGAGAAATAGATCGCCTTAATAATGTAAGTTTAGGAAAGCAAGTAATCGAGTGGCTGGAGAAAAAGCTAGCTAAGTAATCAGTAATTAGTTAGGGGCGGGACGTTCGCCCGTACATCAATAATGCATGCATTATCAATTCCCACCTGGGTAGTTCACGTTTCAAGCGTCCTCGAATGGATAGCAGCAATCTATTATATCTGGCAGTATGGAGAGATTACGGGCGATCGCTCTTGGTACAATTTGTCTTTTGCTATGTTACCTGCTTTGGTCAGTGCAATGTGTGCCTGTACTTGGCACTTCTTTGATAATACGCAGTCTTTAGATTGGTTGGTTACCCTTCAAGCGTCAATGACGGTAGTGGGTAATTTTACTGTTTGCATTGCTGCCTGGGGAATCTGGCGTAGTTCAAAAGAGTCGAAAATTAAGTCCGATTAAACTAATATCTCGATATTTATCCTATTTATTACCTGATCACAGCTATTCAATGAGTAAAGAAAGTTTATTTGCGATCTCTTTGTTTCCCTATCTTGGTTTCTTGTGGTTTATGACTCGTTCTGGGAAGACACCTCGTTTAGCTTTGATTGGTTTTTATGTGCTGTTGATTTTTGTGCTAGTTACAATACCGGCGGGAATTTATGCTCAAGCACACTATGGAAAGCAATTGGCTGATGTAGACTGGCTACATGGTAGTGCTGAAGTATTTTTAACTTTATCTAATATTCTGGTAGTCTTGGGTTTTTACCAGGCAATTATCAAGGTCAAAGAGCAAAAAGCTGAATCAGATAATGGCTAATGGCTAATGGATATGGATTTAGTACTTTTTTGAAGCAAAATATCAAACCCAGATAAACTACTAATAGCTCACCTGGGTTTTATTTCTTTATAGATAGACCTTTATAGGGGTTGGTCTGGGTTACTTATATATCTATATTATAAATCCTTCAATTACTATGTACTGTGATTCAAACTTATTTACCTTGTGATTAAACAAGCTGATTTTCTTGACGTAGATAAGCCTCGACAAAAGGATTAAGGTTGCCATCCATCACATCCCCTATATCGGTAGTTTCAACCTCTGTTCGTAGGTCTTTGACCATTTGATAAGGATGAAATACATAGTTGCGGATCTGATTGCCCCAGGCTGCTTCGACCATATCTCCACGAATTTCGGCAATCTCTTTAGCTCTTTGTTCTTCGGCAATAATCAGTAACTTCGCTTTCAATAGCGCCATAGCCCGCTCTTTGTTTTGCAGTTGCGATCGCTCTTCGGTACAGCGTACAGCTATTTTTGTCGGTAAGTGAACAATTTGGACGGCAGTTTCCACTTTGTTCACATTTTGTCCTCCTGCGCCACCCGAACGAGAGGTTTTGATCTCTAAATCCTTGTCGGGAATTTCTAGGTTTAACTCTTCATCTCCCAAGTCAGGCATAACTTCAACCCCAGCAAAGCTTGTTTGCCTCTTGCCATTGGCGTTGTAAGGCGAAATTCTCACTAAACGATGAGTCCCTTTCTCTCCTTTTAAATAGCCATAGGCATAACGCCCCTCAATTTCTAGGGTGGCAGACTTAATTCCAGCTTCATCTCCTGGAGAAGATTCGGCTAAACGAACTTTATAGCCTTCTTTTTCGCTCCAGCGAGTGTACATTCGCAACAGCATTTCTGCCCAGTCTTGAGCATCTGTGCCACCTGCACCAGCGTTAATCGTTAGGACTGCCCCTTTGGTATCGTAAGTTCCCGATAGAAGCTGCTGGAGATCCCAAAGTTCTAACTCTTTATTGAGCTGCTCTAGATTAGTCTGTGCCTCTATTGCCAAAGCTTCATCTGATTCTAATTCTAACAATTCAGCGATCGCTTTAGTATCTTCGAGAGTATTTTGCCAACCCTGATACTGTTCCAGACTGGACTTTAGATCGTTTAGCTCTTGTAAAACCTGTTGAGCTGTATTCTGATCGTCCCAAAATTCAGGCTGTGCTGCTCTTTGTTCAAAATCCTGAATTTTAGCAGTAATGGCAGGAGGGTCAAAGATATTCCTGAGTTTTACCCAGGCGTAACGCGATCGCTTCGATGTTGCGTTTTATTTCGGATACTTCCATAGAAGGAATTATTTACTGATAACTACTTAATTATTAATTATTGACTAAATTACGATCAATATAGTTCAATGTATTGGCTTTCTAACAAGAAAGCCCCTTGAGTAAAACGGATACCATAGTAGCCCCCAGGACGACGATCTAAAATTACTCCTGTTTCTCCTATTGTGAGAGTATCGGGAGAACGCAGCATCGGCATTGGTTCTGCGGTTTTAATATAGTCAGGTAATGCTACTAGCTTAATGCGATCGCCTATCTTAAAATTCTTCAGTTTACTGTCCATAAACTAGCTGTCAACTGTCAATTGTTCATTCATATTACTCCCCGGCGTTAACATCAGTCAGCTTTGAGGCTTTAACTTTGATTAAGATTTTATCCTGTAGCTTATCTAATTCTTGCTTGAGTATTCGTTTCGACATTTTGGCATCTCCCATGCTTCTAGTTACCTGACTCAAGTTAGCCCACTGTTGCAGCATCTTACGGTTGCGAGAATTAATTACTGAGCTAGCAATATGCTGACATTGTTGTGGTTCATTTATGCTATAAAATAGCAGGCGATATTTACCTTCTTTTGAGAGAGAGCGGGCAATTTCCTGCCCTTTATTTAATTTTAGATCTAGATAACAAGGAAGCCACTTGGTACCATGTTCAGAATTATAGAGTAAAGTAATCCAGAGCAACATTGGATGGGGATTGCTTAAATAGAGAAACTGATTGTAGCGAATGCTGGATATCCGCTGATAAATTTCCTCTCGATCTAACATTATGCAGAGAACTGGTGCTTCGCCCAAAGGAGTCTCAACTAATTGAGAAAAGACAATTTTGCGTAATGGCTTATCCTTCGGCCAGGGAGTTTGCAAGCAAATTTCCGTAACTGAAGTTTCCGCATTGATCGTGCGATCGTCAAATGCTTGAGCTTGAGTACTAAAAGTTTTATTTGGAGTAGTATCTATCTGACGCTCAAGAGAGTCGAAGTTAGAAGTGGAGTTAAAAGTATTTGGCGGTGAATGAGTCGGGGCAGATTTGGTTGCTTGCTCGATTTTCTCTAAGGCTTGATAGATTTCCCGCGCGCTTTGGGGTCGGTCGTCTCTTTCTTTGGCTAAACAGCGAAACACCAAATCTTGTAGTTCTGAAGGCAAATTTAGTCTACTGCTAAATGGCTCGGGTTTAAAATTGTGATGAGCCTGATACCAGCCGCCAAAAGAAGAATTTTGCGGAAGCAACGGCATATCCATCGTCAGCATTTCATACATCATGACACCTAAGCTATAGATATCAGAACGACTGTCTAACTCTTTCCCCTCCATCTGTTCGGGAGAACAATATGCCAAGGTTCCCATAAAAGATTGAGTTTGATTGGCGCTAGCCTGAATTAGTTTGGCAATACCAAAATCGAGAATTTTCGCCACTTCTCCCAGAGTCGGGTCTTGAAGTATGATTATGTTGCTCGGCTTGATATCCCGATGAATAATGCGACATAGTTCCCCATTAAAATGAATTCCCTGATGAGCCGATTCTAATCCCAGACAGACATGGCGAGCGAGAGTAAGAAATCGATTCAATGCCATAGGTTGATAGCAAATTAAATCGTTGATGCTTTCTCCCAAGAGAAATTCCATAACGTAAAAAGGAGCGTTATGTTCATCGACACCATAGTCTTTTACTCGGACAACGTGAATGCTTTTTTCGCCCAACAGGGCTGAAATTGTCGCCTCCCGCTCAAAGCGTTCGCGCATACTATCGTTCAGCAGAGCCTGTGCCAGAAATTTAATCGCTACGGTTACGCCACCCAACACAGTGTCTTTAGCGCGGTAAACTCTACCCATAGCACCTTCCCCTACTAACTCGGATAGTTCGTAGCGGTTGGCAAGTAAACGACCGTGATTGGGATCTGTGTTCATACTTCTATCGAGGAAGCTAAATTATGGGAAATCAAGTTTTGCTGTTTATCGCTTTGAGACATCGATATTACTATCGTTTGAGAGTTGCTTCAATTGTATTGATGAGGCTGTGACCATCTAAGATACTGCTGGTGAAATGGTAGGTATTTCGGTCTACACAAGAGAAAGTATCTAGTCCTTTATGCTTGCTGGCGGTGCCGATAAACCAGTAGTACTGAATAATAGATTGCTCCCCTAATCGACCTTCTCCCTCAATATTCCCCAAAAGGCTGTGTTGGGAAACATAGGTATAGTATTTTGCTTCGTAATTTAGGTTGCCACGACATTGATAAATTATTTTGGTTTCTGTTTCATCATCACAAGTCAAGCTACTGTTAATCTTGAACCAATTAGCCTGTTTCCAGGCAACCTGAATTCCTCCTTGCAGAGGGATGGGAGCTAAGTTTGGTTTGAGCCAATGACCATTGACATTCCAATAGCCCGATTCAACTAAGAAACTATGAGCCACTAATTTATCCTCATAATCTTGATCTGGCAGTAAAAGCTATTTGATATATTTACCTAGGTGTATAGAATAAAATCTATAAAAAAATAAATACTAATAGATATCTCCTAATAATACTGACTTCAAAGCTCCCGTAACCTGGGGCAAGTTGCCAGGAATAGACCTGATTCTCCAGTAGGCCAACACTGCAAAAGCGATCGCCTCTTTGAAATTGCTATCTATTCCCACCTCATCTGTTGTACCTATACGTGCCGATGTTAACTCAGCTTGTAGGCGTTGTCTCAGGTATAAATTTCTACTTCCACCACCACAGAGCAAAATCTCGTCAGGCATCTGGGGCAAAAACTGTCGATAACTTTGAATAATCGAGGCTACAGTTAATTCTGTTAAAGTAGCAAGGCGATCGCTGTCATTAAGTCCCCGCTGCTCCATTTCTTGCCAGCGCAGTTCCAG
The DNA here is from genome assembly GCA_963724445.1 of uncultured cyanobacterium. Lineage (GTDB taxonomy): Bacteria > Cyanobacteriota > Cyanobacteriia > Cyanobacteriales > Xenococcaceae > Waterburya. Next base: position 14,672 of record CAVRWR010000119.1, read on the forward strand.
ATAATCTTGGCTAAACAATTCTCTACCCGTAGATTTAGGAGGATACTGCTGAAAAAAATCCTGCTGTAACCACTGCGACACTAATTGATGATCTGGCGTACCTTGAGCCGCCCACTGACCATCGCGATCGTAGGTTTTAGTTCCATTAGTTAGACGAGCAACGGCAAGGTCTAATAAAGCATTTCCAGGTCCCGTATCCCAGCCTAATAGCTGCTGTGACCAGTCGGGTAAAGAACTTGGCGGTAAATATGCCACGTTGCCAATCCCCCCCAGATTTTGAATTGCTCTGGTTTTGGTGGGATGGGACAACAAGCAAGCGTCAATTTTTGCCACTAACGGCGCGCCTTCCCCTCCTGCGGCAATATCTGCACTACGAAAGTTAGCAACAGTTTTAATCCCCGTGACATGAGCAATTAGCTCTCCTCTGCCAATTTGGAGACTGTAGCCGAGAGTCTTATTTTTCTCTGGTGGTCGATGAAATATTGTTTGACCATGAGAACCGATTAATTCCCCTGGAGAATTTTTAGTCTGGATTTTTTGAGCTGCTAACGCAAACTGAGTTGCGATCGCATCGTCTAAATCGGCTAATTCAGCAATGCTTAACGCTTGACCAGCACCTACAGCTAATATTTGATGACGTAATCGATCGGGATAGGCAAAGGTTTCTCCCCGCAACAGCTCTACTTGAAGATCTTGTTCTGCACCACTTACTTTGACTAATGCCGCATCAATACCATCAACGGAGGTTCCGCTCATCAAACCGATGACTATCATACTTTTAATGTCAATTAGCTTTGTTCAAGTTTATTGGTTTTTAGCTATCAGCTTTTAGCTCTTAGCTATGAGAAAAGAAAAAAATATAATAAATTTTTAATTTTTAGTATTGCTAAAAATACTGAATAATTTTACCCAGTAGTACATAGTAATGTTTAAGCACCAGCACCCATGATACGCGATCATTTTGAGGAATAAGAGGAATAACTTTAATGCTCAATCAAGTTTCAGAACAGAAAGCTCATATTATTCGATATGTATTAGTGATTGGTTGGCTACTATTAATTACCTCTCTGTTTTTTGACCCCGTATCTCAATATTTGACCGACCCAAATACTAATTTTTTTAGTCCTTTAAAAGATAACTTAATCAATCGGGCGCAAGACCCAGAGACTTGTATTCGGGTTCAGGGAAAATGTTTGCCAGGGACTCCCTATGCTGTAGGAAACAGAATTTTCTGGGGATTTATCGTTCCTGTTGGATTTGGCATTATTTTTGTTCTGGGACACGAATTTTGGCGCAGAATCTGCCCCTTATATTTTTTATCTCAAATTCCTCGTGCTTTGGGTATAAAACCCAAACAACAAATATCTCAAAATAAGTGGCTAGTTGAAAATCATTTGTATCTTCAGTTTGCTCTGTTTTTCATTGGGCTAAATATGCGGATCTTATTTGTCAATTCGGCTCGTCCTGTATTAGGCGGATTTTTGCTATTTACGATCACCTCAGCAATTGTTATGAACCTCTTTTATGGTGGTCGTAGCTGGTGTCATTATGTCTGTCCCTTTGGTATGGTACAGATGATATTGACAGGACCACGGGGACTTTTGGGTAGTGAGGCACAAAAACAGCCACCCAAAACTATTACTCAGTCGATGTGTCGTACCTTTGATCGCGAAACCAACAGCGAGAAAATAACCTGTATTGGCTGTAAGTCTCCCTGTATGGATATTGATTCGGAAAAAGCCTATTGGGAACAGCTTTATAATCCAGGTAGAAACTTAGTGCAGTATGGTTATTTGGGGCTAGTCTGCGGCTATTTTATCTATTACTATTTATATTCGGGAAATTTTGATTATTATTTCTCTGGTGCTTGGACTAATGAAGTGGGACAGGTAGGCAAGATTTTTAATCCTGGTTTTTATTTAGGGGGACAAGCCAATTGGCATTCCGAAGTTTATTGCTAGTCCGCTGACTTTGGCAGCTACGGCAGGAGGCTTCTATTTGCGTTATCGACAGAATCGAAAAAATTTATGGTGGCTATCTCAAAAAACAAAATGCCGAGATCGATCGCAAAGTAATTCGTCATCGGATCTTTACCATTGTCACTTTTTTGGCGGTTAATTGCTTTTTTGTCTATGGTGGTCGTCCTGAAATTCTCCGCTTGCCCTTTGTGGTGCAGATGATTTTTAATGCTTTAGTGGTTCTGCTTACTACCCTCTGGCTTGTTCGTACCTGGGGACGTACCAATGTTCAATATGAGAAAGAAAGTATTGCGGATAAACTCCGTCGGCAGCTTGGCAAACTCAAGATCGATTTTACCCAAGTCTTGGGGGGTCGCTCACTCGAAGATCTTAAAGCCGATGAACTGGATTTATTGGCTCAGGTCGTACCACAGGTCACCAAACAAGATCGTATTCAGGTTTATCAAGGTGTTCTAAAAGAGTCAATTGAGGCAGGAAATGTCGAAGCAACCAGCAGCCTTAAGTCTTTGCAGACAGTACGCCAAAAATTAGAGGTCAGCGAGGAAGAACACTATGCTGTATTAACTGAGTTGGGTATTAACGATCCGACTCTACTCAAACCTACCAACGAATATGCCCCAGAAGATCGACTACGAATTGAAAGCTATAAAGAAGCGATCGCCAGCTTACTTCAAGAATTAGTTGATAGCGGCATGCCCGTCCACGAGGCAGTACAGACTAAAACCAAGCAAATTGCTAGCCTTAAAAATGAATACAGCATTAATAAGCAGGAACACATCCAGGTATTAAGTGGACTGTTTGATTCCCTCCGTCCCAAAGCGGAAAAACTTTTAGCACTATTACAGGTAGAAAATTCACGTTATCAGGTAATTAGAAGCTTTCCAGCCCATAGCAATACACCAGTATTTTTATTACTGCGCAAATTATTGCTGGCAAAACAGCAGTTAATTGTAACTCCTTTATTAGCAGTATTGGAACTATTAAACGATGAACCTGATGCAGTACAACAGCTAGCGCAAAGAACTGGAATTGTGGCAACAGAGGCGATCGCTCAAGTATTCGCGGCAGAACCTCAGTGGCAGCAGCGTCTCAATCCAAAACTACTGCGAGAATTAATGCCTGGCAGCTTGAATAGCACTCAAGAAACCTTGGTTAAAGATGGTGGCATGACAACCCGAATCCATGGCGATCGCTTATCGGCACGGGCAGTAGATGATGCTCTATTAGAACTATTACAAGAACCAAATCCAATTACTGAATCAGCCAGTCTCTATGCCTTAAATCAGCTAAATCCAAATAAAGCACTGGCACAAGCTCAACAAATTATGCAACAGCCTTTGCAAAATGATTTAGTCAAAGATACGGCTCGCAGACTTTTAGGTCGTCGAGTAAACCGTCGGTAATTGAGCAGTTACTCAGTATGTCGGAACAGCCCCATTTTCAAAACATGACCCCCGATCGACTACTGTCTTTAGTTACCCAAGCACAGCAAAATCATCAAGATGTTACAGAAATTGCCTCTTCTGCTAGGTAAAATTTAGCGTTGTATTGAAAGACTTGGTAGGAAAAAGATTTAAAAATATTAATTAAAACACGAGGACACAAATGCCGCAAATTATTATCATAGATACGAGAAAGCCGCAAGAAACCACAGCAATTCATTTAGAACCTGAAAATCAACTCAATCAGGAATGCCTTTTAGGACGAGACGATCGCTGCTGTATCGTCTTGGAAGATAACTTGGTCAGTCGCACCCACAGC
>CAVRWR010000120.1:0-29808 GCA_963724445.1 uncultured cyanobacterium
TACTTTGAAAAATGCTTGCCTAAATAATTTCAAAATCAAATTCTCATCTGCATCAATATGACCTCAGCTTCTTTAATGTCAAAATGTTGTATTAGGTAGGGTAAATATGACCAGCCAATCCTCATAATCTTCGGTGTTGAAATACTTAAGTGTAAACCTGGTCATAAGTTCGCGATAGAGTTTTGCGAACTGCCCGAATTTTTCTCAATTCTTTACTCAGAAATACCCTAACTTTTAAAATATTCTGTTCTTACTACATTTTGTGTTGCGGAATGGGAGTCATTAGTTATTACTTATTGACAATAGCTGAACACAAAAAACTTGGTCAAAAGTATTTTTAGAATACAGAGTTGATAAAATTTTAGACTAATCTGAAATTTTATCAACTACCCAGATAAAATATAATATTTTCGACAAGATAATGGGAAAAACTTTAAAGTAAACTGACGTTCATCGGTGAGATTGGCAATTTGTTTCATCCCTGAAAATACTACTAAATGAATGCCTTGAAAACATTGAAATATCCAACGTAATGTTGGTCGTTCTGTCAGTTTACCTAATTGATTTTTAATACCTGTTTTCGCCATTTGTAATGTAGAACGAATTTGTCTTTGCCCAAGAGAATAAACCAGCAAACACAATCCCATAAGCATTGCCATTGTCTCTACTCTTTGAGTCGTTTTTAAGAAAACACTATCGGCAAAAAATAAAGGGTCTTTGAGAAAGGCCCTAAAGGATTAGCTTCGCGTCACAAAACCCCTTGGGCGAGCTTGTTGTTCTTTATATTTTTTGAGAATATCATCTGAAGTAAAAGAATTATGATCTAGCTTGTTGGTGGCAATAATAAATCTTCCTGCTTTTCTTTTTAAGGAGATTATTTTCTGGTTATCTAGTTTAAATTCAGCAGTTATCTGATACTTTTTCTTCTTCTTTTTGAATTTTTCGGTGAGTTCTATTTGAGAAATGAGATGATATTTGAGTTTTGAACTTATTTCTTTTAGTCTGATATTAGTTTCAGTTTCACTCTCAAAATCTTTTTGAGATAAGCTCGCTAATTTATCTGAAACCAGTTGACCTTCTTTGGTTATCTTTTGTTCTAGTTTTTTGAGGTCTGATTTTTTTCTAGCTTGACTTTCTACTACTAACCATCTTTGCTTTATTTCCGCATAGTTGCTTTCTATTTCTTTCCAGAAATACCCTTCTTTTTTACTTTTGGTAAACTCATCAAAAGACAAGTTGCTCACTATTTCTTTGGCTTCTTTGATTGATAAAGGAACTCTCGTTACCCAAGGCATTTCCTTGAGCATTTTCAAGTTATGCTCACTATATAAAGCACTATCTGATACGATAGTTGTCTCGAATTCTAATTGCTTTCTATATTTTCTGGCAATTTCCCCAAATACCTTTTTATCACTCTGATTTCCCGAACCTGTTTCGATAAATATCGGGACATCTCCATCTCCTGAAACTATCATATTCAACATGAATTGTTTTAAATCTGGTCGATGGTCTCTTGAATAACCATGAGTTATTTTTATAGGTATTTCTTTGACTATATCAGCTTGAGTGCTTGCTGCTTCTAAAGACTCTTTTAATAATGGTAATACTTCCTTATATTCTCCATGAACTGAAAACGAGCTAGAATCCAGGTGAGAATATTCCAGATTAATTTGATGTTTTTTCGCCGCAGCTAAAGCTATTAATAAGAATAAGTCTGATATTCCATATGAATAACATTTATCCATTACTCGACCAATTTTATCATCGTTCAAATGTTCAGGTAGAATTCCTTTGCCCAACAAATGTTCTGTTGCTTTATCTTCAAAAAACTGTGGGAATAAATATAATGGTCTGGCGACAAATCCTAATCCATTTATAATAATTGCTTTGATAATTACTCCTGGATTTACAATTTCTTTTTTGTCTGTTCCTAATTGCTCATTTATAATCTCTACTATTCCTATTTCATCTATTATTCCTGCTATTATTCCCAGATGATTAAGATTTTTTATTTCTAGATTTTCTAACTGGTTCATTTCTTGGCTATCCAGTCATAAAAGTTAATTTTTATTTGATTTTACATTGTTCAAATTAAATTGGTTATTAATTTTTGTCTAATTCTCTGAGTATTTATTACTATTTGTTTGGTGAAGAGCGTTTATTTTTCCGTTTTTTCTGCTGATTATTCTGATTTCTTTATATTACATTTTGACGTGCGGAAGGTGGGTTAGAACAGTATGAATTAGAATCAGGAGAATTATTAGAGCAGGTTTATCTCAAAGAAATCGCGACAATTCTAGAATAGAACTTTGATTAGGTATGTTGTCTTAGTTTTTGACCCTATAGAATAATTATTTTTTTTCTAGACAGCCAAATAGCTAAGTGTCCCACAGCTAATCCTTAGCGTTGTTTAGCTGCTCTTTTAAGACTGCTAGTGAAGACCAACGACTATCCAGATGATTTTCTGTTGGTATCGCCTCTATATCTGCTCCTGGACAATCTCCACCACATACCTTTCTCAAGGGTAAAGCCAAAGATAATTGTTCAAACAGCCACGCTTCAGGATCAAAATGCCCATTAGGTGGGAGAGTTTCTGATAAATCATCTAATGAAACTTCTCGCTCTGTTGGCAGATCGGCAATGTTTTCTAATTCAGATTCTAGCCAAATTAGTTCCGAAGTATCAATTACCAAACGATGATTGTAATGCTGCAAACAGCGATCGCAAACTAAAGTAGTAATTGTTTCTGCATGAGATGCTACTTCTAGAAAATTCCCTCCATGGCGTACTGAAATTGCACCTTTTACAGGAACCAGGGTATCTAAGTCGCCGATATTGTCATTGACGATAATTTCTACCTGTCGCTTTGGTGCTTTAAGTAAATTAGGTATGTATATTGCTTCCATGATTTATCTAGTGATGGCACAATATTTGGCAATGTCATGAATAATTATGGAGTTGGGCTGATGATTAGAGCCTTGGCGCTATTGAGGCAGTAGAACTAACGTTCTGTGAGGTTCCTGACCTCGACTCTCACTTTTCAACTCTGCAACACCTTCTACCAAAGAATGGATCTGCTTCCTTTCAGCGGAGGACAAATCGGCAATTGTTACTTCTTCCCCTGTAGACTGAACTTGGGCGATCGCCTCTTGAGTCAAGATTGCCAATTCCTGATTGCGCTTGACTCTATAGCCATCTAATTCAACTACAAAAGAAGCTTGCGCTTCATGATCCTGTGACAAATTTAAAATAGTGTTAGCTAGATACTGTATGGCATCGATACTTTCACCTTTGTTGCCAATTAACTGCTGCTTTTGTGACTCAGCAAGATTGCTCCCACCTATGCTTAACCAGTTAGAATCCACATCAGCGCTGACCTTTTCAAAGCCTTCTGTTTGCACCGCCGCAGCCATACCCATAAGGGTTAATAGCTGCTCTAACCAATCTTTTCCCAAACTTAATTGACTTTCCACTGTAGTTTATGGCGATTAACCTGAAGTTTTTTCTTTCTTTTTAGAACGTTTGCGCTCAAACGGCAAGGCTTCTCGATTACTTGAAGCTTCCGCCTGTTCCTGTTCATCCAGAATCTTTTGTAAATCATCCGACAGAGGTTCGCGCATCAAGAACCAGGTTTGACCTATTTGGAAGAAATTAGCCACCACAATATACAGCAATACGCCAGCCGGTAAGGGGAAGAACAAAAACATCCCACTAAATAACAAAGGGGTTATTTTATTTATTGTTTGCTGCTGCTCGGCTCCAGCACTAGCGTTCTTGCGCTCCGGTTCATTTGCTGAGTGATATAGATACCTATTCCGAAAAATAGCAAAACCATTACCAGAATATCAAAATTGATCTCACCATTCTCGCCGGTAACACCTACTCGACCGAGCTTTTCGATAAATAGAAATCCTGTGTCAGCAGCAATACCAGGAACCGTTACTTGAATCGTGGCATCTCCTGGTTCTAAAGCTGTGATCGTTCCATCTTCGTTAATTTTGACTCTTTCCGAACCTTTGGTTACTTCTCAGAGCAGGCAGTTCAAGATCGCTGTTGGGATGTTCGGTGAGTAGAGTGCTTAATGATTTTCCTTCAGGAGTTTGTAATTCTACTTTGGTCGTTTCTCCGATAGCTAACTTGCTACCACCAGGTAACATCGCGGCAATTTTTTCATGGACTCCATCTTCAATGTAAATATTTTGCGGTTTAGTAGCAAATGGTTGAGGAGCAATACGCTCGATTTGTTCTTGAGGAAGAATTTGTAAATTAATGTCATAGGGAGTGTTAGTAAATGGCGATCCTCTTAAAGTTGCAAACAAGGCAAACAAAATCGGCATCTGTAACAGCAAAGGCAAGCAACCAGCCAAAGGATTGCCAAATTCTTGCATTGACTTTGCCATTGCTCTTCTTGTTGCTTGGCAGGATCGTTTTTATATTTTTGTTTAATTTTTTCCTGTCTCTCTTTCATTAACGGTTGAACGATCTCGCATCTTACGCATATTGCGAATTTGCCCCGCACTGAGAGGAAATACGGCAAAGCGAACTACCAAGGTTAAAGCGATAATTGCCAAACCGTAACTAGGCACAATCCCATAGAAAAAATCTAGGATTGGCAGCATAATGTTATTAGAAATAAAGCCGATACCAAAATCCATTCTCTAACCCGTCCAGCCTTTGCGTAAGAGTGAGGTCATGTTTCTCTAGCAACTCAGTTGGTAGTTGATTCTCCTGTTGTAGTTTAATCGATTGCCTCGGAACAATAGCGAACCAATCGACTAATACTTTAATTTGCGTTTAGTTAGCTCGAATTGCTTCCACAGATTTACCTGTTTTAGCTGCCGTTTTTTCCGTAATATAATCGTATATTTCTCTAAATTGGGGAACGGCACGCATTTCCAGACGACTCTTATCTCTAAGAGTTACTACTAGATCGCCCCATAGACCAATACCTCTGGGAACTTTGACCACTTTTACTATTTCAGAATAAATAATATCGGTGCGTTCTCTGCCCATCCAACCTCCGGTTACGGAAATTCGACGATCAGTAATTCGATAGCGCAACCACAACGCTCTGACAATTGCCCCTACGGTTAAAGGAATGCAGATTACTGTAAATGCTAATAATATATTAAAAATCAAATCGCCGACGTGAGGACCGCCTTCGTAATAAACGTCTTCTTTAATACCCATCGATTATTTTTGCTTCTTTTAATAACTTCTTTAATTCTCGCAAAAAATGTTCGTATTTGCAGTCGGTTGCTTCGGTTTTACGACAATTACGATCTTCCAACCAGGACTTGAGTGACGGTAGCATTTCGCTCTAATTAGCAAGGCGTTAATTTGTCGTTTAATCCGATTACGAATTACGGCTTTTTTGCTAACCTTCTCGCCAACGAAATCCCGATTTGTGTTGGCTGTAATTGGCAAAACTTCATTGGATGGATTACGGAAAAGCACTTAAAATTAAATGAGGACTATAACGACGAATTCCCTGTTGTAAACCAGTCCTGAAAGTCTCGCCGATGTTTTAGTCGATGAGCTTTTGGCAATCCCACAATAATCTTATTGGGGGTTTAAACTGATAAACGTTGACGACCTTTTTTCCGGCGTGATTGAATTACTTTTTGACCGTTACTGGTACGCATACGGGCTCGAAAACCAGACTTTCTTTTTTGCTTGCGGTTCGTTCCGCCTAAAGTACGCTGAGTCACTAATTATTCTCCTCTATAAACTACAGTCGATGTGCTAGACAAAAAGCCACAATCTATAATCTTACAGTAGAATTTCCGAACTGTTAATTAGAATGACTAGATTAAGTCAATAATTATGGATTAATACTGATTACCCATGCGCCCACTCTTTCTGGCACTGGAGTGTTGATAGCAGGAACTACCTGAGCATAGAAATAATAAGTTCCCACATCAGGATTTTTGACGCTGGAAAAAACCAGCTCAACTTTTCGCGCATCTCGCAGAGGTTCTGCCAGGTCGATCTGAACAAAATGGTTTTTCTCGTCCCAAACTACATTTTTGAGCTTTAAAGATTGGTCTTTTTTGTTGTTAACTCTCACCTCAATTTTATCGGTATTAAATTTACCATCAAAATATTCGGGATAAGAAATGACAAATTGAGTTGCACCGTTGGCTAATTTATTTTTGGGAATTCTCAAACGATAGCGATCGCGATTGTCGGCAATTCCGCCAAAATCAAGATAGTAATTGAGGATATCTACGTCTTTATTACCAAATAAAACTAGACCTGGGGTTCCCTGAGCGATCGCTATGGTATGAAGTCCACCTAGAGTGCAGGTAGCCAGAACTGATGCAGTTAATAGAGATTTGAAAAAAGGTTTAGGGGAAAACATAATTAATTTAATTATCAGGATTAAGACTCAAATTCTCTTTGAGATTTCCAAATTGATCTTCAAACAAGGTATCAAATTATCAGACGGAGTTAACCTGGAAAAGTGCCACCTCCTAATTTGTCTTAGCTTGGCAAGTCAAGATTTACAGGAGGTATAAATCCATTGTCAGCTAAAATCTAAAGCCTAATTGACCATTAAAACCTCTAACAGAATGATATCCCGCACCAACAACCAGCCGTTTGCCTGCACTAACATGAGCGCCAAGTGAGTAGGCGATAGATTCATCGCCAGTATAATAACCGACCCCTAAGTACGGAGAAACTATGGGAAAGCTAAGAAAGGTGAGAAAATCGCCTCCTGTAGCACCTTCTTCTCCCGTACCAACTTCAATGCCCGTACCAGCAAATCTCACCCCAGCACCGTAACTAATCAGATCGTCAACAGAGCCAACCGTACCCCAAACTTCAGGCAAGACTTGGCTTGATGCGGGGGGAGGGCATAGGGTCGAAACACAAGCGGCTAAGATGCCAGTCATTACTGTTCGTTGAGAAACAATACGGAGACGATTTAGCATATCTTTAACACTCCAACACTAATATTTAAATACATCAACTAATCTAGGATAATTCATTCAAACAATGAACATTCGTATTGGCAATGGCTATGATATTCATCAACTGGTGGTCGGTAGACCATTAATCTTGGGGGGAGTCAATATTCCTCACCGATTAGGGTTATTAGGACATAGCGATGCCGATGTTCTAACTCACGCAATTATGGACGCTCTGTTAGGGGCTTTGGGTTTGGGAGATATTGGACATTATTTCCCCCCCAGCGATCCTCAGTGGAAAGGAGCGGACAGTATGCAGTTGCTAGAAGAAGTTTCAAAACTTATTCATGACCAAGGATGGCAAATTGGTAATATCGATTCAACCATTGTTGCCGAACAGCCAAAACTCAAACCACACTTAAAGTCGATGCGTTCTTCCTTAGCCAAAGTTATGGGAGTAGACATCGATCAAGTCAGCATTAAGGCGACCACTAACGAGCAACTTGATGCTGTAGGACAAGAAGCTGGTATTTGTGCTTATGCAGTGGTTTTGATGGTTAAAACTTAGAGGGAATTGAGCTTAATCTAGCTTACTTTAGCAACCAACAAAAAACTCTTAGTGATGTGTCATTCTAAATAAAGTAGGTTAAATTAAGATAGAAAAATTTCAGAAAAAGCTTGAATCAAGTGGATCTTTGAGGCTAAAACATGGAGATTATCTAGTAAAATTGTGCCGAAAGGTTACAACATAAAATTATTTGTATTTATTAGCCTATCGTTATCAATAACTCAAAAAATATGAGTGTAGTTTTAGAAGTAGATAATCAAATTTATACGGCGGAGGATTTGGTGCCTCTGTTGACTCAGTACCAAATGCTACCCAAACTTGCCCAGGAAATTTTAATTGATAAAGCGATCGCTGGGGTCGAGTGTAGCGAAGAAGAAAATCTTGTAACATATAATCAATTTTGTCAAAATAATCAGCTCAATTCAGACGAAGAGGTACAGACTTGGCTTGACAAGCAGGGAATGAATCGTCAGCAACTGCAAAATCTTCTGACCAAAAAATTGAGAATCGACAGATATAAACGAGAGACTTGGGACGATCAGGTAGACGCTTATTTTATTAAGCGCAAATCCCAGCTAGATCGAGTAGTTTATTCTTTGATTCGGGTGGAAAAACCAGAGGTGGCACAGGAGCTATATTTTCGGATCAAAGACGATGAGAACACCTTTAGCGCCCTAGCGATGGAATATTCCCAGGGGACAGAGGCACAGACAGGGGGATTAATTGGTCCGGTAGAGATTAATGCCCCTCATCCTAAAATTGCTCAAATTTTAGCAACTTGCCAGCCTGGTCAGCTCGTGCCGCCCACCCGCGTAGGTGAATGGATCGTGGTTGTCAGGCTAGAAAATTATCTCTCGGCAAAGCTCGATAAACCAATGCGAGAAAGAATGCTTGATGAGCTGTTCAATCGCTGGCTCAATGAATCAATCCAGCAAAAAGTCTCTTTTTTATCTAGCCCAGTTACTTCTTAAGGCTTACTTGATTTATGACAAATACCAACACTACCAAAATTGTCGAACAGTTTCTTTCCCTAGTTCCTCAATTCAATCAGCTTTCTCCAGAAGCGATCGCTGAGATTGCCCCGAATCTGAAACCTTTACGATTTGGCGTCGGGAAAGTGATGATCATGCGGGAAAAAATGCAGGGACAGGTAGCGATTATTTCCGAAGGAGAAGTAAGACTACTTGGTTACGACCCACGGACTAAAATGCCCACCACCCTAGATAAGCTCAAAGCAGGACAAATCATTGGCTGGGTTAACTTAGCCCGTGGTCTACCCTGTGAAACTGCAATGGCAAGTACGGAAGTAGTTTGTCTGGCTTTAGATAATGAGTATTTTTTAAAATTAATTGACCAGTATCCGCAACTAGCAGCAGAATATAAGCTGAAGGCATCTAAGGTTGAGATTTTTGATCTGTTGGGTGTTCAATTAGAAAAACAGGCGCAGGGAGACTGGGAACTAGCAGAATTGGCTACTAAGTTGGCAGACGTGGCTCAGGTATATTACCTTCCTCCAGGAGAACACCAGCTCAATGGTTCCACAGCCCAATCTTTACGAGATCCTAGTTTGGTCTGGTTAGTTAGTGGGGGTAAGGTAGGTGAATTTTCCCCAGGCGATCGCCTGGAATTGACTAAAGATCTTCAAACAATTAGCGTTCTAGGTAATCAGTCGGCTCGTTTGATCTCGATTCCTAAAGCTTATTGGTTTGACGACAGTTCGGTGGATGATACAACCTTTGATGCTTTTGATGAATTTCTTAAAGATGATGATGATTTAGATATTGTTCCCCGTTTGAACCTAGATGAAGGCGACTTCGATGATGCTGAAGGCTTGGGAGAAGGCTATGCCTTTAAAGGCGAAGAAGAAGTAATTGAGACGGGGACGAAAGACTATCCTTTTGTCAAGGGTAAGACTACCTTAGAAGTCGGTCTTGCCTGTTTCCAAATGCTGAGTAAGTTTTTTGGGATGCCCTTTCGCAAAGAGGTGATTAAGCGAGTTTTAAAAGAGCAGTTGGAACGAACTCCCAAACTATCTTTAGCTTTATGTGGAGGAATTTCAGAACTGATGGGACTAAGCCCCCAGTTGATTAATATCCCAGCAGAAGCAATTACTCGCTTAGAAGGACCTTGTTTAGTAATTTGGCAGAATAGTCCAGCAATTATCTATGAGCTTACGGAACAAGAATTAGTCATTGCTGTTCCCGAATTGGGAGTACGTCGTTATAAACCAGAAGACTTTATAGCTAGCTGGGGCGAAGGCGGAGAAGTACTGTTACTCAAGAAAACCAAGGATACTCCCCAGCAAAGATTTGGCTTAAATTGGTTTTATCCTGCCCTACAAAAATATAAGCGGGTATTAATCGAAGTTTTCATCGCTTCTTTTTTCGTTCAGCTATTTCAACTAGCTAACCCTTTGATGATTCAGGTAATCATTGATAAGGTAATCAGTCAAAATAGTCCTGATACCTTGTGGTGGCTGGTTGGTTTTCTAGTGGTGATCAATATCTTTGAAGCCCTACTGACTACCCTGCGTACTTATCTATTTGTGGATACTACCAATCGGATCGATTTAAGTTTGGGTTCGGAGATTATCGATCACCTACTACGCTTGCCCCTGCGCTATTTTGAACGGCGACCTGTAGGGGAGGTTTCTACCAGGGTTAACGAACTAGAGAAGATTCGCCAGTTTTTGACAGGAACAGCCCTAACGGTAGTCCTCGACTGTGTGTTCTCCGTACTTTATGTTCTGGTAATGCTGGCATATAGCCCGCTGTTAACGGCAGTATCCTTGGCGATTATTCCAGTCTTTATCGGTCTGACCCTAATCTTCTCGCCGACAATTCGACAACAGCTAAGAACTAAAGCCGAACGTAACGCCGAAACTCAGTCTTATTTGGTTGAGATATTAACGGGCATCCAAACGGTTAAAGCGCAAAATATTGAATTGCGATCGCGCTGGAAATGGCAGGAACGTTATGCTCGCTATATTTCTACAGGATTTAAAACTGTCATCACCTCCACTCTGGCAAAATCAGCTAGTGACTTTCTCAATAAGCTTTCTCGGGTGATTATTATTGGGATGGGTGCATACTTAGTTCTTGAAGGAAAGCTAACTCTAGGTCAATTGATCGCCTTTAGAATTATTGCTGGCTATGTAACTTCTCCTGTCATGCGTCTGGCTACTCTCTGGCAAAACTTCCAGGAAACTGCTTTATCCTTGGAGCGTCTGGCGGATATCGTCGATCACCCCGAAGAAGGTGAAGAAGACCGCAACAATATTCCGATGCCAGCAATTAAGGGTCGAGTTAAATACGAGAACCTTTCTTTTCGCTTCAAAACCACTGGTCCATTGCAGCTCAAAAATGTTACCATTGAGTTTGACCCTGGTACATTTGTTGCCATTGTGGGAGAAAGTGGTGCTGGTAAAAGTACGATGACTAAGCTATTGTCACGTCTTTATGAACCAGAAGGTGGCAGAATTTTGGTTGATGGCTATGATATCAACCGTGTAGAACTTTATTCTCTCCGCCGTCAAATTGGGGTGGTGCCACAGGAAACCTTACTGTTTGAAGGCTCAATCTTGGAAAACATTGCCTTAACTAATCCTGATGCTACCACCGAAGAAATTATTGCTGCGGCACAAATTGCTGCGGCACACGATTTTATTATGACCCTGCCCAATGGTTATAACACCAGAGTAGGGGAAAGAGGTTCATCTCTTTCTGGGGGACAAAGACAGCGGATTGCGATCGCCCGTACTATTTTGCAGGTACCAGCGATGATGATTCTGGATGAGGCTACTAGTGCTTTGGATTTCTCTACCGAACAAGAAGTATCTCGTAACCTAAAAGAAGCTCTTAAGGGTCGGACGGTATTCTTTATCACCCACCGCCTTGGCACGATCAAAAACGCCGATACTATTGTGATGATGGATGCAGGTTCAATTGTTGAACGAGGTACTCATGAAGAGTTAATGGCGCTAAAAGGTCGTTATTGCTATCTCTATCAGCAACAGGAATCTTCTGTGTAAGGAATACTGCTATCTAACAAAGTTAAATAAATAACTATCTGACTCGCCTTTTACGAGAATTAATTCTCGTAAAAGGCGAATTTTTTTCGGCTAATTCTTAATTCTCAACTTTTGACCGCTCAAAATCTAAAGATAGTTCGCAAAGTACCGACATAGATGGTGTCATTATCTGAATTACCGTTGGGATTAAATAAAGCATAGCCTCCAGGGGTAAGCTGAATAAAGTCATTCAAGCTATATTGATACTCTACGTTTAAGAGATAGGGTGTATCGGGATCATCTGCTACCGCATCACCTCCAGAACTAGTCAGTGTAGGTGGTTGACCAAATGCCACAATAAAAGTCGAGCCTTCTTTCAAGAGATCGGTATAGGTGGCGTAGGCACTCCAGTTTAAAATATCAGCATCAGCATTATCATCAATGGTTGAGGCAGTAGTATAGCCACCATATGCACCAATTGCCAGCCTGTCTAAAAGTTGAAAACTACTAGCCAGACCGTAGTTATTGCTAGAATTAGCTCTGTCATCAAACGGATCGGTCGCTGCATCAGTTCCCACAAATCCCGCTAAATCATAGCCACTTCCCGCCCCCTGGTAAGCTCGAAGGTAAGCTAAAGCAAAGTTTAATCGTTCGTCCAATAAAGCAATATTTAAGTTGGCACCAGTAGCATAGTTGCCGTTGAATAAACCATTGCCAGGAGTAGGATCGGCAGGACTGGTTGCCCAATAACCGACGGCTAAATTTACCGCTTCTGAGAAGTCGTAGTCTAAACCAACCGCAGCACCACCACCATTAGCGTTGTCGTAAATTAGGTTGTTGTAGGCACTAAACAGACTCAGGGTGTCGTAGGCTATGCCCATGGTCGGAACGACATTAAAGAAATCATCAACATCCACCCCATTAGTTCCGACTAAAGCTGAAATCTTTTCGGTGACAGGGAAAGTATAGTACAGGTCATTAATTTCGACATTATTCTCATTGTCTCCCTCAAAATTGAGCGCTAGGGAATTTGTGCCACCAGAGGAGGCAGGACTAGTAATGTTTCTTGCCTGTAAGCGGACTCTTAATCTATCCTCCCCCGCAAAGCTGCTGTCAAAATTGAGTCGAACCCGACTGCTAAAGGTTATTTGATCGTCTATATCAGTACCGTCGGGTTTGGCATCGCCAAATGTTCCCAAGACATAGTTCACTATTTCCGCATTGAGTTTGGTAGTAGTCGAAAAAGCACTGTCTTCTAATAGGGCAGTTCGACTCTCAATCTCATCGACTCTTCCTCCCAAGGTAGCTAATTCGGCTTCAAATTCCTGAGATAGACGGGTAATAGTATTTATATCCTCTTGTCCGACTGAATCTTGGGAAGCAATTAAACGTTCAATTTGATTTAGGCAGCTATTTAAACCTGCGGCAAATTCATAACGAGTTAGAGGTTGACTGCCACGATAGGTTTGATTGGGAAACCCTGAGATACAGCCATAGCGATCTACTAAGCTTCTAAGTGCTTCATAAGCCCAGTCTGTTGGCGCAACATCTCTGAGTTGATTTACGTTGGTTACCTGACCGAGATCTTCTGAATAATTTGTAGACTGGGCGTTAGAGTTAGCACAGTTCAATAAAATGACACCACAAGCTGCTGCGCCCATAGGGAGCAAGTTGATTACGCGATTTAACATTATCCTCTCACCTAAAATTCTGGATTTCTCAATATTGACGTTACTACAGGTCAGCTTGCTAGCTGCTCTGGAGTTGCAGCAACTTTTGCTGACTCTTTTTTATTTGCGCGACCCACAGGATTAAGACGTTTTTCTAGCCAGCTAAAGACTCTAGAGGCTACAAAGGTCAAAATTAAATAAATCAAAGCCACCGCTGCATAGATTTGGAAAGCGCGATAGGTGGTTGCTACCATTAACTGTCCCTGACGGAATAGTTCTTCAAAACCAATAATTGCTACCAAACTAGTGTCTTTGATCATGGTGATAAACTCATTACCCAAGGGCGGTAGCATCCGACGGAAAGCTTGAGGGAAAATTACATGACGCATGGTTTGCACCCATCCCATCCCCATCGATTGAGATGCTTCCCACTGTCCTTGGTCAATGGACTGAATCCCACCACGAATAATTTCCGCTAAATATGCCGCAGAATTAAGACTAAGAGCCGTAACCGCCGCCGCAAAACGATTGAAGCTAAAGTCTAAGCCTATCCCCTGTAAAAGAGAAGGTAGACCAAAGTAAATCATAAAAATTTGGACTAGTAAAGGCGTACCACGAAAAAAGTCGATATAGATGCGGGTCAACCAACCAATCGGCTTGAAGTCAGAAATAGACGCCGTAGCCAGTAAAGTCCCGCCAATTGTTCCAAAAAAGACGGAAAATGCCGTTAGTAAGATGGTAATTCCTGCCCCCTTAATTAAGGTAGGTAGAATTCCAATTATACTAAACGCCGCAGCTTCTCCTTCTAGGGATGGGGCAACTAAAGGCAGCTTAGGTGGCTCGCCTGCAAACCATTTTTGATAGAGATCGCGGTATTTATCCGTCTTGAGTAGCTCATCTAACGCATCGTTGATTTTTTCTACGTTAGCTGAACCTTTCGGTAAAGCTATGCCGTAATACTCTTCGGTCAGTAGTTCACCTACTATCTCAAGATTATCCAGATTGCCGATCTTAATCGCATAGAGGGTTACAGGGGCATCATTGACTACCGCATCTACCTTGCCATTGCTTAATTCTTGCAGGGCTAAGGCAGAATTATCAAAAGTAGTTAGTTGCACTCCAGGGATTTTTTTCGCTTCTTCAGCCCCTGTTGTCCCGATCGCAACTGCCACTTTCTTATTTTCTAAATCGTCAAAACTTTCGATCTCTCCCTCACTATCTTTCCTAACGGCGATCGCTAAACCAGATTGGAAATAGGGACGGGCAAAATCTACTGTCTGCCCCCGTTCGGCAGTAATAGTCATGCCACTAATAGCAGCATCGATAGTGTTGGACTGTAGGGCAGGAATCAATCCATCAAAGGGCATACTTTGAAACTGAATTTTTAACCCCGCTTCTTCACCAATTGCTTTGAATAAATCAATATCAAATCCCGTAAATCCGTTGCCATCTGGTGCCTGCATTTCAAAAGGAGGAAAGGCTGGTTCTGTTCCTACTTTTAATGTTTCTTGTGCTTTTAAAGGAGAAATTAAGTAATAATTTACGCCGATAACCAGCAATAATCCCATCAGGCTTAATATCAGCCTTTTCAACCAAAAATACAAATTTATTTTATTCATCATTATCTATGATTATTCTTGGAGTCATCTGTACATTTAAAGAGTAATTAACAGTAGTTTATCGCTAATAAACATCGGCAAAAATTAAATTATTTCATGAGTTTGTAACAATTGAAAATTTCTCGGCATAGTAAAAAATTAGCTGTAATAAAAGCTATTTTGCTATGTTTCAAATTAACGATAGATGCAGCATCATCTGGACTTTTACACAAGCTTTTTTACAAAAATATATCTACAATATCCCTAGAAAGAAGACATATAGCCAGTATTGAAATAGCTTAAAAATTCTTGATTTAGTAGATTATGCACCTATAGATAAATAATTAATGTGATCGATCTAACAATTAGAAAATAAAAAGCGATATATTCTATACCATAATAAAAATTCAATAAGATCCCAAAAATATGTCTAGTTCTGCTCCTATTATTTCATTTGACAACTTAAGAAAAAGCTACGGTTCCTTGGAGGTATTAAGAGGAATTAGCGCCTCCCTTTACAAAAAAGATGTTGTGTCTATAATCGGTACTTCTGGCTGTGGTAAAAGTACTCTGTTGCGCTGTTGCAATCGTCTAGAAACTATTAATGGTGGCAAGCTAAAGGTAATGGATATCGACTTGTCTGAGCCTAAGATAAGTTCGCAAAAGTTAAAGCAGCTACGTACCAAAGTAGGCATGGTTTTTCAGCAGTTCAATTTATTTCCTCACCTCAGCGTGTTACAAAATTTGATGTTAGCTCCTGCCGAAGTATTAAAAGAGTCAAAACTAGAATGTCGCGATCGCGCCTTACACTATTTAGATAAAGTAGGCTTGAGCAGCAAAGCCAATGCTTACCCAGAACAGCTATCTGGGGGACAAAAACAACGAGTAGCGATCGCCCGTAGTCTCTGTATGAAACCAGAAATAATCCTGTTTGATGAACCGACCAGCGCCTTAGATCCCGAACTAGTGGGGGAAGTTTTAACCGTAATGAAACAGCTAGCTGAGGAAGGAATGACCATGGTGGTAGTGACCCATGAGATGCAGTTTGCCCGTGAGGTTGCCAATCGAGTTATCTTTCTCAACCAAGGAGTAGTAGAAGAAGAAGGTGATGCCAGAGAAGTATTGACCAAT
Source organism: uncultured cyanobacterium (assembly GCA_963724445.1). GTDB lineage: Bacteria > Cyanobacteriota > Cyanobacteriia > Cyanobacteriales > Xenococcaceae > Waterburya. The sequence continues at coordinate 15,891 of CAVRWR010000120.1, forward strand.
CCTCAATGCGATCGTTTAAAAGGCTTTCTCAGTCGGATGAATAACTAACAGAAGTCTTTAGTTAGCTAAATTTGGCATAGTCTTGGCTACCCAGTCTGCTAGACCATTCAAAATCAATTGAACCCCGACTGCCAGAATAAACAAACCCAACAAACGACTCAGGGCTTTAATTCCTGTATCTTTCAAAATTAGCAACAGTAAATTGCTAAAGCGCAACGATAAATATATCAGACCTCCAAGGATGACAATTGCCAAGCATACTGCTAATAAATTGATTCCCGTTTGCCTGTCGAAGCTATGTCCTACCTCCGCTGCTAATCCTAAAGTTACCGCAATGGAACCTGGTCCGGCTGACATGGGAATGGTCATGGGGATAAAAGAAATATCTTCGTGATGTTTTTCTATAGTTGCTTCTTGGTGATTAGCGGGCTTGAGTTTGGGTTTTGAGTTCAAGGTTTGCCATCCAGCCTGGAAAACCACAATACCTCCAGCGATTTTAATTACCTCTAAGGAAATTCCAAAATAACGCAGGATGCTTCCGCCGATGAGCAAGAAAAAGATCAGTACCGCGATCGCATAAATAGCTGTGCGTTGAGCAAATCGCTTTCTGAGTTTGAGAGGAACACCCACCGTTAAAGATAAGAAAATTGGTACTAAGCCAATGGGGTCGGCTACGGGAATCAAGGCTGCCAAACTGCCGAGGAGAAAATCGTTAAATTGTTCCATAACTTCAATCTATAATGTCCTCGTACTAACAAGGGCGATCGCGTTAAAAGCCATAATAATCAAGCCAGAAGCTCTATATTTAATCGACAGAGTACTAGGGAAAAACTATTGCCAAATACTGGACTGTTAATCGTGGATGTTCAAGTAGGATTTGACGATCCAAAATGGGGACAGAGAAACAATCCTCAAGCCGAAGATAATATTTACAGGCTATTACAACATTGGCGACAGTTAAATAACCCTATAATTCACATTCAGTTAAAGAAAAACATGATGTCTCTTTGGCTAATTTACATCAAGAATTTGCCAAGGTTATTAAAACCAAAGAAATTTTGTCAATAGCGTCAAGAATTTGTCAATAAATCCATGGTCTTCATCTTCGGCGAACTGGCATTAAATTAGCAATCTTAAACCAGACACTAGTAATAAAGCCAAAGTGACGCGCTTAAACATCACAGGATTTATCTTTTTAGAAAGTATTATTCCCAGCCACAGCCCCAAAGCAAAACCAGGTAAACTATAAACCGCAAATCGAACCACTGATAAAGTTATATTTCCCTGGAAGCCATGAGCGATCGCCGCTAATAAAGAACTAAAAAAAAATACGGCAGTCAAATTTCCTTTGAACTCTTGCGGATGCCAGTGACAACAGTTGGCATAAATGATTAGAGGAGGTCCATTAACGGTATACGCACCATTGAGAATACCCGACATTGCGCCAAACAAATAAGCCCAGCCAGAGGATTTTAAATTAGGCAAGGCTAAATTTAGCCCATCATAGAGAACATAGCTAAAGATTATTATCCCTAATCCTTTGAGGGCGATCGCTTCAGGAATGCGATCGAGTAATAAAACCCCGATTGGAGTAGCAATTAAAGAGGCTATGATTAGTTGCTTTACGGCATTGAAATTACAGTTTTTTCGATAAGCATACCAAATTACTATATTGGCAATAATATTGACTAGAGTAACCAACGGTACGGCGGTTTGTAAGCCTGTAACTTCAGGTAAAAAAGACATGGAAACAATCGCAAAGCCAAATCCAGTGATACTTTGGGTTAGAGCAGCCAGAAAGACAATTCCGCCAACTATCAAATACTCGTTTCCATATAGCTCCATTTATCTGAGAATTAGAACTGGACAGCAAGATAAACGTACCACTCTTTCTGCTACTGAACCAAGTAAGAAGCGACTTATACCTTTATGACAGTGAGAAGGAATTACAATTAGATCGGCTTCGATCTCCTTCGCATAGTCAACAATTTCCGTACTCGGATCGCCAATTTTTACCTCAATTTGAACCTCCTTGTAGCCCAATTCTCCTAATTTACCACCCAGAAAAGCTTTGACCTTTTCTTTTCTTTGGTTGTCATCAAGAGTATTCCACATCGCTGCTGGATCGGCGGGGTGGAGAGGAGTCAGAACGTGAATTAGTCTTAAGGCTGTTTCAGACTCAACATATTCTCTAGCTGGGGCGATCGCTTCATAAGACCATTCGGAAAAATCAATCGGTACGAGAACGCATTTTTTCTTGAGCCAACTCATAATTTACCTCTACTTATTTTCAAGCTTATTTCAAGACTGGTTCTCTAACTTCTTGCAGTTCCGCCAGCATTGCCCCCGACTTGAGGCGAGACATATAGCTATTTAGCTCTTTTGCCACCACACCAGAAAGCAGGAAGCAGCCCAATAGGTTGGGTAATGACATCGCCAGCAGGACAATATCGCTAAATTCGAGAACAAGATCGAGATTAATTACCGTGCCAATAAATCCACAGATGAGAAACAGTACTTTATAGATGTTGACAGTTTTATCGCCAAACATATATGCCCAAGCCATCTGTCCGTAATAGCTCCAGGAAATCATGGTAGAAATCGCAAACAAAAAGCCAGCGATCGCAATCACATAGGGGAACCAGCTAATAACTGTCTCGAATGATGCAGCAGAAAGTCTCGATCCATCAAGATCGGCAGAAGTAGGATCGGCATAAACTCCCGTCAGCACAATCACTATTGCTGTCATATTACAGATAAACATCGTGTCGATAAACGGCTCTAGCAATGCTACAATCCCTTCTCTCACTGGTTCGTCGGTACGTGCAGCGGAATGAGCGATCGCCGCCGAACCAATGCCAGCTTCGTTAGAAAATACTGCCCGCTGAAAGCCAATGACAATTGCCCCAATCGCTCCCCCTGCAACTGCTTGAGGATTGAAGGCTGTAGTTATAATTGTGCCAATTGCCCCTGGAATATCGGTAAATTTTACTAACATCACCCAAATACATGCCAGGGCATAAATTATCGCCATTGCTGGTACTAATACCCCTGCAACCGAACCGATTCGTTCAATCCCTCCCAGAATTACCAATCCGACAAGGCTTACTAAAATAATGCCAAACAGCCAGTTATAGTCCTCGAAAAATGGTATGACGTTAGCCACCGCAGCATAACCTTGATTTGCCTGGAACATGTTTCCCGCACCCATGGTAGCGATCGCACAACAGGCTGCATAGAGTACTCCTAATCCCTTACCTAACTTGCCCATGCCGATGGAGGATAAGCCACGGGAAAGGTAATACATAGGACCTCCTCCCACCGTACCGTCAGGCTTAATAATGCGATATTTCTGTCCGAGGGTACATTCGGCAAACTTACTCGACATCCCCAGAAAGCCCGCCACAGTCATCCAAAAAGCTGCCCCAGGACCACCCATGCGAATGGCGATCGCTACCCCAGCAATATTACCAATACCTACTGTACCAGAAAGGGCTGCTGCTAGTGCCTGAAAGTGGGATACATCTCCTTCATCGTTGGGGTCGTCATATTTACCCTGAACTACATCAATGGCGTGCTTAAAGCCCCGAATATTGATAAACTTCATCCGTAAAGTAAAAAATAGCCCCCCGACAACTAACCACAAAACGATTAGAGGGAAGCCGTTTTCACCACCAATTTTAAAGTATAAAAATAGATTTAATACATCAACAATACTTTGAAATATTCCTTCAAATATTCCACCAATTCCTCCCGAACCTGATTTTTCTTGTGCTAAGACTGCTTGAGGTATGAGGAATATTAATAATACAGGTAGCCAAGCATACTTTTTATATTTCAACAGCATTTTTTTCATAATCTTCGATAACTTAGCATGACAGAAACTCTCGACTATCTTAATCGTTATCAATAGTAAAAAATAAATATTTGTTACTATTAATAAAAACCAAATATCTATGCAATTCTACTCGCATCATTGGCTTAAGTTTGCAATTGTTTATGCTAAAAAGCTGTAGTCTAATATACAAAGGTTCGTCAAAAGCTAACTAAATCAGTTATTGTAATAAAACAATCTATTAGCTTAAATCCTGATTATATATACTAAAAGAATAAACAGAATAAATCCTTGAGGTATTCTTTGCGTACTTTTTTTATATCTCAAAATATATTTTTTGCTTCGTAATAAATAGCTATTAAAAAAATCGCTTAAAGTAACCCAGAAAATAATACAATCTTAGTTTGCATGTTACTTTAAAGTAGCTTTATACTCAATGTATTTAGCATGAAGCTACTTTAATCTGTTAACAAATGAGCGTATTTATATTATTTAGGAAATCTTTTGAAATTATTTTGAAAATTTGCGATCGCCATAAATAAAACAATTTAAGCTAAGGAAAATTCAGCAGTACGAGCAACCAAATCTTTGAATACTTCCTTAACCACAGGATGAACTAATTGATAGTTATTTACGTTCAATCCCATCGCCAATGCAGGATCGGTTTCTAGAGCTTTGATGCCCAAATCTGCCAACTTAACTGTATAGGGTAAAGTACTGTTGTTTAGAGCTTGAGTAGCTGTCCAGGGTACAGCACCAGGCATATTAGGTACGCCATAATGGACAACCCCTTCTTCAACATATACAGGCTCACTGTGAGAGGTGGGGCGGAGGGTTTCGATACATCCCCCCTGATCTACAGCGACATCGACAATGACTGAACCAGGGCGCATTTTTGCCACTAGATCGCGATTTACCAAGGTAGGTGCTTTTTTACCAGGAATCAATACCGCCCCAATCAATAAATCTGCATCGGGGACGGCAGCTTCAATCGCAGCACTATTACTATAAAGCAGTTCTACTCTGGAACCAAAAAGATTTTCCAGATAAGATAGCCGTTCGACATTGATATCAAAAATCTGTACCTTTGCACCCATACCAACGGCAATTTTGGCTGCTTCCGTACCAACTACACCGCCACCCAAAATAGTGACTTTACCAGGAGATACCCCAGGAATGCCGCCTAATAAAACTCCTCTGCCTCCCTGCTGTCTTTCTAGGAACCTTGCCCCAAACTGCACCGACAATCTCCCCGCAATCACACTCATGGGTGCGAGCAAAGGCAAAGTGTGGTTTGATTCTACCGTTTCATAAGCGATCGCCGTTACTCCAGAATCGATTAAACGTTCGGTAAGGGGTTTGTTGGCTGCTAAATGTAGGTAGGTAAATAATATTTGTCCTTGGCGGATAAAATCATATTCTGCTGCGAGAGGCTCTTTAACTTTAACAACTAGCTCTTGACTCCAGGCAGCTTTAGCATCAGCCACAATAGTTGCCCCTGCCTGTTGATAATCGCGATCGCTCAACCCAGATCCAACACCTGCACCTGTTTCTACCGCTACGCTATGACCTTTATCGGTCAACACTCGAACGCTATTAGGAGATAATCCAACTCTAAATTCTTGGTCTTTGATTTCCTTTGGTACACCAATTTGCATGATTTAATTTCCTTGCTATGAATATCTTGTTATTTAGGTAAGCCCCGTCGCGTCTCTATCTGCCTATCTCTGCCAAAGACAATTTCAAATTGCTGACAATCTTGTCTGCATCTGCTTCAGTCAAAATTAACGGCGGGGCAATAATCAACACATTAGAAAGTCCAGGAATGGTGCTGCTATTGCGTCCAATAATTGTGCCTAGTTTTAAACAGCGAGAGACAATTGCCCCTACCTTATCTCCTGGTAAAGGTTCTTTGGTTTCTTTGTCGGCTACTAATTCGATCCCGATCAGTAATCCTTTTCCGCGTATTTCTCCTACATAGGGATGATTTTCTAACACAGCTAATTTTGCTCTTAGATACCTCCCCATTATGGCAGCCCTTTCAGCTAGCTGTTCGGTTTCAATAATCTCGATATTCTTCAATGACAAAGCAGTTGAAGCAGGATTTCCTCCATAGGTATTAATATGACGGAAGTGAGAAGTTGGATCGCTTTCATCTAAGAAAGCTTCAAAGATATGCTGCTGGGTAACGGTTGCTGACAAAGGTAGATAACCGCTGGTAATACCTTTTGCCATCGTGATTATATCTGGCTTGACTCCCCAAACTTCGTGTCCGAACATCTTGCCCAAACGACCAAAACCACTGACTACCTCATCAAAGATTAATAGGATGCCATAGCGATCGCATATATCTCGCAGGATGGGTAAATATTCATCGGGAGGTACAATCACCCCACCTCCAGAAATTACAGGTTCGACAATAATTGCGGCGACGCTATCCGCACCTTCATGAATGACCGTATTTTCTACGTTTGTCGCACATTCAATATTACAAGAGCCATATTCTTTGCCAAAGGGACAGCGATAGCAGTAGGGGGGATGCACGTGCATAAACCCAGGAACGAGAGGATCGTATTTAGCTCGTCTTTCTGCCTGTGCCGTGGCACTTAACGCACCCATAGTATTACCGTGGTATGCCCGATAGCGAGAAATGATTTTGTATCTTCTCGTACCTCCCGTTTGGGAATGATACTGACGCGCCATTTTAAATGCGGTTTCGTTGGCTTCCGAACCACTATTAGAGAAGTGAACCTTGCCCTCAAAGTCCAGTAGTTCAATGAGTTTGGCTGCTAGTTTGATCGCAGGGGAATGACTCATCACCAAAGGGAAATAAGACAATTCTATAAGCTGTTCGTGAGCTGCATCAGCTAGTTCTTTACGCCCATAACCGACATTGACGCACCACAGCCCTGATACCCCATCAAGGTATTCTTTTCCCTCTGAATCAGTAACATAACACCCCTCAGCCTTGTCCATGCGTTTGGGTGGGTTGCGTTCGTACTTCTTATGCTGCACCATCGGATGCCAAAGGGATTCCACGTCCATTTGGGTCAAGTCTTTAGAAGGTGCGGGCATTGCTGTCAAGTTAGCCGATTCTAACTTATCTGACATCGACTCATCAGAGCGTTCTATGTCTAACATTGCATTACTCCTTCTGTGTAATTAGTTGTTATTAAAATTTTTGAGCTACTGTAGCTCAAATGAGGAATACGCTTTATTGGCTAGACGTTAGCCCAAGCGCACAACCTTGGTAGAGCAGTAAGTATTATCTAACCTCTCTACGGGAACTCGAATCTCAAATATTGCGCTCGCGAATTTCGCGAGCGGCATCGCTGTTTAAAAATATTGTTGGCTTGAGTAAAAAATATAGCTAGTCTGAATGGATAGTCAGACTCAAAAAAGAAACTACTAAAACTAAAACTTTTTACGGCGTGGAACATGGTCGGCTTGCCCTTACTCATGAGGGGAAACCCGACCGTTTCCGCCTTACTTCCTACTTTTCTGCCTTAGCCAGCCAACTTCTTACTCAAAGTTAGGCGAACCAACACCACTTCTATTAATCAGGTGTTTGTGCAGTCTGCCATGCTTAATAGACAACCTCAGAGGAGTATGATTATTGCAAAGATACTGGTGAGACACGACAATACAACCCGAACTAAGGTGAACTAAATTATAAGTAATGCAATCTTAATATCAACAGCATATAAAATTTGAATCAGGCTTTGTGTTCACTGCAAACATTTTCTCAATGATGTTATGTAATCTTGGGAAAGCGTTTATTAAAGATGAAGTTGAGAGCCATTCAAGAGACATCACACATCACACTAAGGTAATTTTGGAGTATTTATGAACTCATAACTCTGTACCAAATATTTTAATCCGCTATGATTTGATTATTCCTCTCATTTCATTAGTTTGACTATTTTTTGCATTTGCTCTCTAAAGTCTTCTTTTACTAAACCAGTATCAGGAAAAGCAATTTCAGGAGTTACTTTTTCTAAAAAAGCATCCATCGCTAATGCTGCTTTGGTTTTCCAACGACGATAAATAGTTGGTTTACCTACTTCGGCTTTGGCTGCTACTCCTTCAATAGTTAGATCGATAAATCCAACCAGACTTGGCAACGGTTGCAGCTTTTTTCATTTCAGAAGTTAATATGTATTTCCGTTTTATTTATTACATATCGTAACGTAACATAAGGTTCGGATAGAGAAGTGGAGTTAACAAAAAACAAATATACATCTAGCTACTAGAAGATCGATTCCCCAATTTAATTTGATAGAAATATATCTAAAATATATTCAAATTGACATGTCTAAAATTTTAAAGAAGATCGAGTAAAACAAGTATTTAGAGTCAAGATATAAGATAGATTACCCCAATGGTTTAGCTAAACTAGGAATGCCAGCTAATGCAGAGATTGTTATAAAACAGTGAGCAGTTATCAGGGAACGAGAATAATTCTTCTAACTTTTTACTCTACCTTTCCTACCGAATAACATAACTATTTAAAAGGACATGATATCAAATCAAAATCCAACCTCAATTGAAGTAACAGGATTGCATAAACAATATGGTAAGCTAGCAGCAGTTAAAGGAATAGATTTGACAATTAGACAAGGGGAAATTTTTGGTTTAATTGGCGCAGATGGGGCAGGAAAAACTACGACCTTTCATATCTTAGCAGGGGTGATGGCAGCTACATCAGGAGAGGTACGTATGTTAAAGAAACATCCTCGTGATGCACGTCTTTACACAGGTTATCTGACTCAAAAATTCTCTCTCTATCTCGACCTCAGCATTGATGAAAATCTACGCTATACGGCAGGATTACGTCAAGTGACTCAAAAACTTTATCAACAACGTCGTGCCAAATACTTAAAGCTAATGGATTTAGAGCGATTTAGCGATCGATTGGCAGGTCGTCTTTCAGGAGGAATGAAACAAAAATTAGCTCTTTGTTGTGCCTTGATTGCACGACCAAAAATTTTATTGCTAGATGAACCAACAACAGGCGTAGATCCAGTCTCGCGTCGAGAATTCTGGGATATTCTAGCCGAAATTGCCTCTGAAGGTGTAACTATTGTTGTTGCTACTCCCTATCTCGATGAAGCAGAAAGATGTAATCGCATTGCCTTAATTCATGAAGGCGAAATTCAACAGGTGGGAACATTAACACAACTGCGAAATAGTCTTGGTTTACAAAGATTAGAAGTACGGACAGAAGATTTAGAAACGGCAGAAAAAATTCTGATAGGGACTGACGATGGCACATCCCCACAATACCTAGAAAATATTGTCGATGTCCAAGCATTTGGCGATCGCTTGGATGTTTTAGTTCAAGATGCCGAGGGTGCAAAAACAGAAATTAGAAAGATTTTAAATCAGCATCAATTAGACCTCAATGATATTCAAGTCAGCGATCCCACTCTAGAAAATGTCTTTGTTACTCGTTTGCGCGAATTAGAAGACGAACCCGAATCGATTCCTTTTCCACGCCAGAGAAATGGAATAACAAAGAATGTCGGAAAAATTGCTATCTCTGCAAATTCTCTAAGAAAGGATTTTGGCAATTTTCAGGCGGTTAAAAATATTGATTTAAATATTCATTATGGTGAAATATATGGGTTGTTAGGAGCAAACGGCGCTGGAAAAACAACCATTATCAAAATATTATGCGGTTTGTTAGCACCTTCATCTGGAAAAATTTCTTTAGCCGGGGAAACTAGTAATTTACGCAGTAGTGAATTAAGGCGACGCATTGGTTATATGAGTCAAAAATTCACTCTTTACGACGATCTCAGTATCATTCAAAATCTGGAGTTTTATTGCGGAGTTTATGGCGTACCAGTAAAATTGCGCCGTCAAAAAATTGATTGGGTGCTAGCTACTTGTGGTTTAGCAGGTAAAGAAAATATGTTGACAGGGCAGTTACCAGGAGGATGGAAGAAAAGAGTAGCTTTCGGTGCAGCAGTAATGCATGAACCAGAAATTCTTGTTTTAGACGAACCCACTTCAGGTGTAGATCCGCTGGCGCGTCGTCAATTTTGGCGTTTAATTAATGATTTTGCCCGCTCAGGTACGGCAATTTTAGTTACGACTCATTATTTAGAAGAAGCAGAACAATGTAACCGTATGGGGTTTATGGTATCAGGAGAAATGGTCGCTCAAGGTTCGCCAACTGAAATTAAAGCGATGCAGCCAGGTCAATTGGTCGAAATGATAGTAGATCAGACTCAAGATGCTTCTAACATATTGAAAACCGAATTAGCTTCTTGGCGAGTATCTATTTTTGGCGATCGCTTGCATATTGTTTTGGAGAATCTCGACTCAGAAATTTTTCAAGTTTATTCGATTTTAGAAAATTCAGGTATTCAAATTCACTCTCTACGCTCAATTCCTTTTTCTTTAGAAGATGCTTTTATCGGTATTGTTCAACGAACTAATAACTAATAATTGTAGTATTCTCCTTTATGGATTCGGACATTATGTAAGCAAATTGCTTGTCCACGATGAAGTTGAAAGCAATGTAAAAAGCTGTGGTTAAGTAATGAACAGTCAAAATTGCGATCATGGTGAAGAAGTTAAGCAGCAGCAGACATATACGAGGTTTAGGGAGAGAGTAGAAGGTAAAAATTAACCAGCTATCTGTTTTGTCTGTTCAGAAAATCTCTCTTTAGGCTCGTGTTTATCTTTCTTTTAACTGTGAAACTAAATGATAAATACAATCATAAGGACTATGGAAAAAAAGACGTTGTTCGATAAATTCTTCCGTGACAGCAATGGTAATATTGTTATTGCTCAACCACCAAACTTACCTATTATTGTCTGGGGTGTAGCTAGTTTGCTCAAACTAATTTTTACAAGTGGCTCGATCAATGTAGGGTTAGATTTAATAGCTTTTGGCTCTTTGTTTACTTGGGCGTGGCTTGAATTATTTCAAGGCGTTAATTATTTTCGCAGGACGCTAGGTTTCGTTGTGTTAGTTGGATTTGTTGGCTTAAGAATTTTTAACAGTAATACAATTTAAACTCTAATCGCTGCTGCTAAAATGCCAATTAGTGAGATTCTTATCGAAGTTCAACAATAAGTTGGTTATAAAATAATTTTGAGTTATAATAAATTATGTTTAATATAACTTTTGATTATAATAAATCAAAGTGTGAAAAGTCCGAAAAACCTATACAATTCGTCCTTGCAAGAGGAGGTACAATCATGGCTAAGGAAAATGCTACTCGAATCTATAAAAGAGTAGAACAAGCCCATGCTCAACAAGAAAGACAGAAAGCCCTTGGCAATCCAAAAGCTTTCATTAAGATGGCTAGAGCTAGAGGCTATGACTTGAAGGTCGAAGATTTAGAGGCTCAACTCAGCCAATTGTCTGATGAAGATGTGGCAGGTATTTTCAATCCAGGTATTGGGCTTAGACGACATATCTTCCCGAAATAAAAGCCTTGGCGATTGCACGAAGCGATCGCTCCGTGCAATCGCCAATATTTATAAAAGACTTTAGGATAGCAACGGGTAAATTTTGGTCGCCAAGGAAAATTAAATACTGAAACCTTTATGAATAAAGAGTTTTGATTTTAGAGAAAAAAAATTCGGCGATCGCGTACTTCACCAGATGAGCGGTTTTTAGCTAGTGTCCCACTTTAGTGTTTTACTGGGACAGTTTTTTCTAAAACTATTGCCAAATGGTTATCACAGACGAAAAAAAAATTAATAACCAATAACTGTAAGTGGGACAGTTTCGCTCAAAAAATCCCTTACCGACCAAGATTTCTCGTCTGCTACACAAAAGCCGATGTCCAACAGAGGAGAGATTGTGGATCTCCACGAGTAGCTGGGTCAATTAATTTTTCCAAATCTTGAATTAATGTGGAGTCAGTTTCGGCGATTTTCTTTCTTCCTCCCCCACTCTTTCTACTTCTTTTTGGACTATGGGAGTTCTTAGGGACTTGAGACCAATCTGTCCAAGGTGTTTCTAACTCTTTTATTCCATTTCTAATGGTTTTTGTGATAAACCCGTTGCGAAAGAAACTATTTTAACTCCTCTTTTCCCCAGAGTTGCCGCTTCGAATGCTGCCCATATGCGAAGCGGCTACGTCCCAGAAGTGGGATATCCTTTAGGACAATCGTCTTAGCTTCTCATCCATGTAAGGCATCAGAGCTTCAAACTTAGTTCTCAGCGATTCGATAATTGACATCTCAACTTGTTGACTAACTCTGATTACATTCTCTCATTTCTTGTTCTTGAAGAGTAACTTATTTTTGCGCGATGCCTAAAGGCACACCTGCTGATGGAGGAGGTGTCGGATGTCGCCGGCATCCAGCTCAACCACATCCCGTTCAAGGGCAACGCCGACCAGATGCAAGCCTTGCTGGGCGGCCATGTGATGGCCGCCAGCGACGCTGCCGGCTGGGACAAGTTCGTCGACGCCGGCCAGATGCGCCTGCTGGTGGGATTTGGCGACCAGCGCATGAAGCGCTTCCCCAACGTGCCCACCGCCAAGGAGCTGGGCTACAACGTGGTGGCCAATTCGCCCTACGGCCGGCTCGCCCAAGGGCATGGACCCGGCCGTGATGAAGACCCTGCACGACGCCTTCAAGAAGGCCATGGACGACCCGCAGCACCTGGCCGTGCTGGAGCAGCTGAACCAGCCGATCTGGTACAAAAACAGCGCCGATTACGCTGCCTGGGCGCGCGAAACCCTGGTCAAGGATGGCCACCGATCCGGTTGCCTCGCCGATCACCAACGCCGGCTGCTGGCTATATGGCCTGTTAATCGGCGCGTTGATTGTCGTAATCCGGTTCTGGGGTGGCATGCCCGAGGGCGTTATGTATGCCATCCTGCTGGCCAACGCGGTATCGCCACATATCGATAATGCCATTCAACCGCGAGTCTACGGGAGGCAGACATGAGCCTGCCGGCGCAACGGACGCCATCGACACCGGCGATGATGTACCGGGCGATCGTCGGTATCGGTATGTTGTGCGCGCTGGTCATTGTCGGTGTCTACGCGGCGACGGCGTCGCGGATCGCCGAAAACGAGGCGCGTGCGTTGCGCGACGCCGTGTCCGCCGTGTTGCCCGCGGCGGCTGTCGTGCGTTCGATCGCGATTCGCGCGGATGGCGAAATCGCCGATGAACCGGCCGACACCCAGGAGTTGCCGGCGTTTGTCGGTTACGACGCATCCGGTCAACCGGTTGGCGTGGCGATCACCGCGGCCGGTATGGGCTACCAGGATACGATCCGGGTGATCTATGCCTATTCCTACGACGAGTCTGCGATCGTCGGCTTGCGCGTCCTGCAAAGCCTGGAGACACCCGGTCTCGGCGACAAGATCGAAACGGATGCAGATTTCGTCGCCAATTTCGAAAGACTCGACGTGTCCCTCAGTAGCCGACGGCACCGCGCTGGCCAACGCGGTCGAGACGGTGCCGCATGGCAGCAAGGAACATCCCTGGCAGATCGACGCGATTACCGGTGCGACAGTGTCGTCCAGGGCCATTGGCAATTTACTGAATAACAGCACACAACAGTGGGTGCCGTTGCTGGTGCGGCACAAAGACCGCCTCGCCGAGGCCCCGGCCCCGGCTCCGGATGTGGTGGAGGAATAATGGCGCAGCCGACCACGAATGAGTTTATCAAGGGACTGTGGCAGCAGAATCCGATTTTTGCGCAGGCGCTCGGTCTGTGTCCGGCGCTGGCTGTGTCCAACAGTGCGATTAATGCCTTGACGATGGGTTTGGCCACCAGCTTTGTGCTACTCAGTTCCGGTATCGTGATCTCGTCGATACGGTCGCTGATACCGCGCGAAGCGCGCATTGTCAGCTATATCTGCATCATTGCCAGCTTTGTCACCTGTGTCGATTACCTGATCAAGGCGATCAGCCTTGATCTGCACAAGAGTCTCGGCGCATTTATCTCGCTGATCGTCGTCAATTGCCTGATTCTCGGCCGTGAGGCATTTGCCTCGAAAAACACGGTCGGGCGGACAATACTGGACTCGGCCGGCATGGGGGCCGGGTTCACGATTGCATTGCTGTCTATCGGTGTCGTGCGCGAATATGTGCTGGCA
>CAVRWR010000121.1:0-10108 GCA_963724445.1 uncultured cyanobacterium
GTATTGGTTGATCTAAAGCCATATTTGAAACTCCTATTCTCGCTCTTTGGTGTTGCGAACTTGTCGATCAGACTTATAATAGACTATCTTAAATGCTCTACATTGAATATTCATGACCGCAAAATCTTAACCTCAACAGTCCCAACTGCATACTGTTCCTTCAACAATGCGATCGCACTTCTATTTATTAAAAGCTTTCTTACTCTGCATTTTACTAATACCAAACACAGCAATAATCGGTATGAGAACCCACTTGAAAAGATGTACCTCTCTTACTTGTTCAGAAAAACCAGGATCTTCAGAGTTTTCTAAAAAGCTATTTACGCGATCGGCGAGATACTGCTTTCTTAATTTTGTTCCATTGTATGTCACGCCTAAAAGGTAAACATTGCCTAAAGAGTACAAGCTAGGCAATGTTTAGATAAGTAATTTCTAAGTACAGGACAAAAGTTGAAAAATCAGTAAGAAAAAGGATGTTCGCTAAAAGCCCTATTTAAACGAGAAAACACGGCGTATTTGGGCAGCAATCGAAGCCCGAAGCCTGGGATGGGGAGGTGTGAGCCAGTCGCGATAGCCACTGGACTATCTCGCCAACAATTCATGCGGGCAATGGGTTTGCTGCTTAGAAAAAGTCTGGGGTAAAAACGGAGACAGAAATTACTCGAATCCGCCAAAGTGGTGGTGGACGTAAACTCCTAGAAGAACAAGACCCAATGTTGCTATCAGACTTGGAGTCACTTATTGAACCAATGACCTTAGGAGACCCAGAGTGCCCTCTAAAATGGACCAATAAAAGTGTGGTCAAACTTGCAGGCGCGCTCAATCTTGGGGGGCAGATTAGTCCGAAAAGTGTTTACAATTTACTCGAATCCCTTGGTTACAGCTTACAATCGAATCGTAAGACCCGTGATGGTTCATCTCACAGGCGATTGCTATCTGACCAATTTTTACATATTTCTAGCCAAGTCAAGTATTTTCAATCCCAAAATGAACCGTAATTTCAGTGCCGACCGAGAATTTTTAGGACATGAATGGCTAAAATACTTGTTCTCACAGCCAATGATGTCATTTAGAATCAGAATTCGAGAGACAGAACTGCTAGGAGATGGAAAGCATCAACTTTCGACCAAAATTGTTTTCTCTCATCTCCAGATTGGGCAAAAATCGTTGCTCAAAAGAAAGCGAATTTTATGGGGTCATCAAGTTTACATCGGAGCTTTACGTCTACAAGGTAACTCTCTACTGACTGTTATTGCTCCAAGTTATTGTCCCACTCTCATTGATGATTATGCCCAGCGTTGGAGTATCGAAACTCTTTTAGATTTTTAAAAGTCATCTATCAAATAGGAATTAATAGATTCAGAACGTTTGAGTCGCTTATTTGCACTGCTGACGATTGCTTTATGTTGGGCATATCGCACAGGTCAGTGGTTATCTAACAATAAATTTTTCCCGATTGTCATCAAAACACATGGAAGAAAAGCACAAAGCGTTTTTCGTTACGCGTTCGGCGAGTCATACTGCTTTCTTAATTTTGTTCCATTGTATGTCAAGCCTAAAAGTGAATATTGCCTAAAACAGTACAGCTAGGCAATGTTTAGATAAGTAATTTAGATAAAAATTGGCTTCAAATGGGGCTGACAAATATGAAATTGTACTAAATTGCCCATAGTTGCAAATGCCTTAAGCCTACGCTGAGTAAAATATTCCTCAGCTAATCATTTCAACTAGCCAATTGAAAACTAGCTAATTGAAAGTTCTCTAGCTCTGCATTTTGTGCAGGGTTTGTAGCAGCTTTAATTTGTTCTGAAGAGCAATTTGACATACTTTTTATTTTTCCATTCAACCTGTATTTTATTTCACAACCTCCAGTAATACTGTTTGCTTCCAGTTTATTCAGCTCAGTAAATTCGATTGGGAGGTCTGAGATAGCAATATTAGACATTGTAAGTCTCCTTTTTATAGTAATAAATTTCCACTGTTTACAGAGTGTGTCTGTAAACTACAAAAAGCACTTATTTTAAGCTTCTAAATATTACTTAGGGTTACGCTTTTACTTTTATGCAGATTTTCATATTTCTTAAAAATTCTTTCTTCATATTGAGGAGCGAGATACGCGATCGCTCTTTTAAGTTTTCACTTCATTAGGATTGTTTTTCATTAGCGATTGCAGATATTACAGAACTATTTTTATTTCTACTGTCCCGATCGCATACTGTTCCCTCAAAAGCGAGATCGCCCGATCCAACCCACAATAACTAAACTTCAAACTGTTCCCACTAATAGAAGCCGTAAGCATCTGATTTGGTTCAACAGGAATCTTGACATCTTCAGGAAAATCAACCGTTAGTTCTCCGTTCAAGTAGATGTCAGCCCCAGGATAAGCTTGTTGTAGTTCTTCTAGTTGAGCGATCGCCTCTTCATCATCAAAACTAATACTTTTGATCTCAGTCTTGGCAGCTTCCCCCACGTCAGTACTTACCTTACTGGTGATAATCTGTTCACCAGTCTTATAAACTCCTTTCCCATCAGTAACTATAAACTCATTACCTTCATTACCAATAATCAAATATTTACCATCGGCACTAGTGCGATCGCTTGCCCAGAAGCCTGTAATGTTCGCGTATACCTGATGAGTACTGGCATTTTGGTTATAGATTCTGACTAATGCCATCTCTCAAGCCAAGATTCTGAGAGACTTTGCTGAGTTATGCCCCCACCATTAGCGAGATAAATTCCTAAAGTTAGTAGAGGGCGATCGCAATTCCTAATACCCATAGTTCACCAGCCCCACCAGTCTTTAGTCTACGTCGTGGATTACTAACACTAATTGCCCAGACAGGCTCAGGATAAAATAGCTGTACTCCTTGCTTGGTGAAGGTATCGGAGAAACAGGCGAGAAGATGACCTGAGGGTAGAGCGATCGCAGCCTTTATACTGCCATGCAGGAAGAAATAATTAACAGCCAGACTAACCGCAGTAATGGCAGCCGTAGCCAGCAGTGAATGAGTAATCGAGCGATGGGGAAAACGATCCTCTATCCAAGAGCTAATCGGATAGAAGATTTTACCAATGGTTGAAGTGGTGGTGTCAATATCGGGAAGCTGTGAGCCAAGGATAGCCAAACCGATAGGTAAAGGTTGACCAGTTCCCAAGTATTAAAGATGTTCCAGCAGCTGCGATCGCACAATGCGTAATTGCCATCATAGGCGGTAAAGAGTAGAGTTACTTTACCAGTCTTAAATAATCGTTGCGAATCGTCAGTTATTTAGCTCACTAGGCGGTATAACATCAGCAGAACACATAAAACACTTACCCCGAAGGAGAGAAGATAATATGTCTGAACTTAGTGTTGCCAAAGGTAGTTGCCTGTGCGGAGCGGTAAGCCTTTCTACAACCAGCATGAATCCTCACGTAGCAGCGTGTCATTGTAATATGTGTCGTAAATGGGGTGGAGGAGCTTTGATGGCAGTTGAGTGTAGCAATGATGTTAGTTTCGAGGGTGAAGAAAATATCGGGATTTACCAGTCTTCAGAGTGGGCGGAACGTGGATTTTGTAAGAAGTGTGGCAGTCATCTATTTTATCGGTTCAAACAAAACAATCAATACTACATACCAGCAGGGATTTTTGATAATGAATCTGGTCTTGTTTTCGAGCATCAGGTTTTTATCGACGAGAAACCCGATTATTACTCTTTTGCCAATGAAACTAAGAATATGACAGGAGCAGAGATATTTGCACAGTTTGCACCTCCATCATCCAAGTAATAAATTAAATTAAGGTTTTCATAGTGCGATCGCACTTTCAGAAGTTGTGATAAATCTACGACCCGCTACCTCCTAATGATTTAACTCTGCTGCGACACTGGGATGAACAACCTCATGTAATTGCCTCAGATCCTAATGATGATTGGGGTTGGGAGGTAGAACTTCAGCGCACTCCCGAATGGCGAGAACAATTAATTGCTGAAATTGATGGTCGTCCCATCGGATTTATTCAGATTATCGATCCAGCACTATGAAGACAGCCATTACTGGGGTAATATTGCGTCGAATCTTCGCGCCATTGATATCTGGATTGGGGAAGAGACTGACTTAGGTAAAGGCTATGGAACTAAGATGATGCAGCTAGCCCTTACCCGATGTTTCGCCGACCCTCTTGTGACTGCCGTACTCATCGATCCACTTGCCAGCAATACCCGCGCCCACCGCTTTTATGAACGTCTTGGCTTTCAATTTCTCGAACAGCGACAGTTTGGTGACGATGACTGCTTCGTTTATCAACTAAACCGAGAAGATCGCCATCATAAGCGGTAAAGGGTGGAGTTACTTTACCAGTTTGGGTTTGGTTAAGGCGATCGCGACTTTATTTAGCTCACTTATCTATCTTCTTCTTCCAGTGATTGAACGATTAATTAAACCTAGAATGGCTGCAAATATTATTGAACCAATAATCGACCAAACAATTGGAAAGGGTTGACCACCAACATTAACGGCAAATAATATAGGTAAACCAAATTCTCTAGCTAGCCAAACTCCCAAATAAGCTCCAATAATTCCGACAAAAATGGAAGCCAGACAACCTCCTGCTGAATAACCAACTAATGATTGTCCAATTGCGCCACAGACCGCAGCAATAAGCAGCAAAATTAAAACTTCTATTAATGTCATCGCTCGATCGAGTCTCCCAATTAGTTTTGATTACTAGTAATCGTGCATCTAGGGCTTT
The DNA here is from genome assembly GCA_963724445.1 of uncultured cyanobacterium. GTDB lineage: Bacteria > Cyanobacteriota > Cyanobacteriia > Cyanobacteriales > Xenococcaceae > Waterburya. Next base: position 4,730 of record CAVRWR010000121.1, read on the forward strand.
AACCTCTTCTAAAAATGCCCAACCTATTGTTGCTAGTCCAGGGTCAATTCCCCACCACGTTTGATTCATTGTTGGTATTCAATTAATCACCGCATAATTAATACATTATCTGACAAGATAGGAACTGGCGTTAATTATAGGTTTAGAAAAAGTTTAAAGCGATCGCCGAAATCCTAAGCGATATGGATGCCGAGATAGAAGTCTTAGAACAAAAACGGGACAAATATAAAGCTATCAAGCAAGGAATGATGCAGGAATTGTTAACTGGCAAAACGCGACATAATTTAATAATTGACCGCTTACGTACTTAAACAGTTACAATAAAGAAAAAATCGCCACTGTAATTATGGATGCAATTACATATACTCAAGCACGCAAAAACTTTACTACGGTAATGAACCAAGTGTGTGAGGATCATGCACCGATTATCATTACCCGTCAGTCAGAAAGCCCAGTAGTCATGATGTCCTTAGAAGACTATAGTGCTATTGAAGAAACCATGTACTTACTAAGAAGTCCCAAAAACGCCCAACGACTTTACAAAGCATTAGAGCAATTGAAAGAGGGGAAATACCAACAACGGGAATTGATTGAAGTCGAGGGACGCGTCGCCGAAGGGCGCAAGTCCAATCGACTTGTTGAAGAAGACGCCCTAAAGGACTACGTACATGCGGACAAGTCCTTTGTCGAAGGAGGATACACCTTCGGATAAGGCTGAGTAGAGTCTAAATCTATGGACATAACGTTTCTAGATGACGCTTGGCAAGATTATTTATATTGGCAGAAGACAGATAAAAAAATACTCAAACGCATCAATCAATTAATCAAGGATGCTCAAAGAACCCCCTTTGAAGGCATTGGCAAACCAGAACCTCTAAAGTTTGATATGTCGGGGCTTTGGTCGCGCCGAATTAACCATGAGCATCGCTTGATTTACCAAGTTAAGGATGAATGTATCATCATTGTTCAGTGCCGTTATCATTACTGATACAAAAGAAATTAAGATCTATGGCAGCTCAAGGAAATCCAGAACGAGGAATTGCCCTGCTAGACAAACTTGACGAGCATTTTGACAAAGGAAAAAAATGAAAAACTATTTCAGCACCAATTGAAATACCGCTACTTAGGTAACTGGGAGAAAAGACCTAATAATAGGAATAGGGTTTTCTGAGTTTAGTGTCGTTACATTTCATGAAACCCTTTTTCTGTCTCTCTTTTCAACTTTTGTCCTGTACTGAGTAGTTGTTGGGACAGTTTTCGGGACAGTAGCGTGAACTATCAGCGCATCCCAAATACCGATTAGATTAATTGACTAATTTTCCTCACCACGAATATGCAGATCGCTAATAAAATAATATTCAGGACTGGGCATCAAATTAAAACTATATGTACCATAGGATAATAATTAAGAATGTTGATAAGCCCAAAGCAAAAAGAATCGCCTTTTCCATTTGCTTACTGAGCATACCAATAATTAAAACTACGGTGACAGCGATTAAAACCACGCCAAAATCGATCAGATGTTCTGCACCATAGTCGATTAAAGAATTAGGTTGAGAATTGTCTTGAGGCAGTTCGACTTCCTGGGCGATGATTAATTGTTGTTGCTTTAACAGGCTTTGATACTGGGTATTTCCAAAGAAAGACATTGTTTAATTACTGGTTCGTATTTTGTTCTGGAGTAGGCTGCTGCTGAGGCGTAGGCTGAATCATACGCCATCCTAGATAAGAACCAGCAATTATGGCGATCGCAACTATTGTCCCGCTAATCCAAGAAGTAGCCAAATTGCCAGCTACCGAGGCAGCCTGGCTCGATTTAGATACTTCTCCAGAGGTTTTAACTGCTTGTGGTGCATGATGGTGGAAAATTTCGTCGGTTATCCACTCCGTAGTTGCTTTAAAGTTATGCACGGGGGTGGGGAGCATTTCTAAATAAGTAGCGTTACGAATCAAATCCCCTGGCTTACCTTTTACCTCCATCTTGTCAAATAGGTTAGCGACTCCGTTACCTAGCCCCAATTTCATCAGCGTTCCTCGCATAGTTGCTTTAACAGGTAATGGTTCTTTACCTTGAGACAGAGCAATAATATTACGAGCAATACCCGCCCCTTGCTGATAGGCTATTTGAGCTACTGGAGGAAGTGGATGATCCTTAACTATGGCACAGTCTCCTGCTGCAAATACTTGAGGAAAATCGGGCATTTGTAAGGTAGGGGTTACTAATGGCGAACCATGCTTGTCTTTATTTTCGGCTTTAATCTGATTCAAAGATTCAATTAAAGGATTACTGGCAGTACCTGCTGTCCAAATTGTAGTTTGAGTTGCTAGGACTTCTATTTCATTCTTATCTTTTGCCTGATATTTCAAACCGTCTGAATCTACTGCCGTAACTTTTACTCCTAGCAGTAGTTCAACGGGAACAGTACGAGTTTTAAGAGCTTTAAGGGCAGTTGCTTGAAGATGAGCATTAACATCGCCAGATAATATTTCCTCACCGTGGTTGACAATGACAATGCGAATATCATTAACATCTCCCCCTAGCTTGGCATACCATGCAGGGAGCAAGTCAGCCAAAGTTGCTGCCATTTCTACTCCCGAAGGACCCGCCCCCGTTACAGTAAATGTAAGTAAGCTCCAACGCTCTTGAGCATCTTCAGTTTGGCTAGCTTTTTGCAAACACTCTCTTAGATGTTTTTCTAATTTAACTGCATCTTCTTGTGTCCGAAAGGCAAAGGCATTTTCTTTTGCTCCCTCCGTACCAAAATAGCCTTGAGTACTGCCGACTCCTAATACTAAATAGCGATAATCGTAGTGTAAGCCCGAAGCTAATTCTACTCTGCTTTGTTCTAAGTCAATCTTTGTCACCCGATCCTGGACAAAAGCCACTTTACTACCTTCTAATAACTCTTCATAGCGGGGTAGAACCTGTTCATCCTGCATTTCTCCAGTTAAATATTCATAAAGCAGTGGTTTAAAAACAAAACGGTCTTGCGGATCGATCAGAATTACAGGATCGGAGTAGTGCCGATGACTTAGATGTAATGCCGTAAAAAGACCGACAAAGCCTCCGCCGACAATAATGGTGGGAGGGGTTGAATTGTTCATTTTTTAGGGAAAATTCTAAAGCTTATAGTTTACTTTTACGAGCAAACGATAAATTTTTCAAGATGGTGTCGTAAATGCTAGATAGATTAAAACAGTAATTTAAAGATAAAGAGAATCAAAAATATGAAATCCAATAGTCCCAGTAAAATATCTTTGGTCGTTTCTGATGTTGATGGTACGCTGATCGACCAGAATAAAACTTTGACCGAGAGAACTAAAGCAGCAGTGCAAAAATTGCGAGACGCTGGCATCTTATTTACCGTTACTAGTGCCAGACCACCGTTTGGGTTAAAGGCGATCGCTAATTCTTTGAAACTTCAATATCCTATTGGTAGTTTTAATGGTGGCGTAATCTCTAGTCCCGACGGTAAGCTAATCGATCGCATTCCTCTAGCTTCAGCCATGATTCCCGAAATTATCGCTACTATCGAAAGCTATAGTTTGGATATCTGGCTCTATAGCGATGCCTGCGTCTAAGCTTCGCCAATTGCCATTGATATTTAAAAAACCCACAAGGGTTTAATGTTGACGAATAAGTTTTGAAATAATCAATAATAATTACCTAGTTAGCGATCGCCGTAGTTGCTGCTCCTGCTAACATAATTGGTCCAATGCCAGGAATGGCAATAGTTCCCAATCCAATCAATAATCCTGTCAACCCCCCGATAGTTCCACCACCTAAACCACCAGTTGCTGCTCCTTTGGTAGTTTCATTGTCATAATCTGAATTTTCATTATCTAATTCTTCAATGTCATTTTGCTCTTTGTTGCGGGCAATGACAGAGACTTGCTCTGAAGGAAAGCCTTCTTTTTTAATTAATTCTCTAAGCGCAGTCTCTGTTGTTTTACGGCTAGGAAAAATACCTACCGCTTTATATTGCTTAGTCATCAATCTTTCTCCTGTAAAGGTAAAAGTTGTTCGATTCGATTAAATATACACAATATAGTCAGCGATCGTGTCAGTACTATGTCAGCCTGATGTCAGTTTTATTGCAACTATATTTTTAATGAACAGAAAAGGTTGCAATAATACTACTACTTTTCCTGTCGATGAACCGAGTTCTATTTTCCTTACGATTTACTATCGGCGACAAGCTGAATCAGAAAAAATTCGGACGGTGCTGCAAGTTCATTCTGAAGGTAGTAGTCTCGGAGGAGTTAGTCGAACGACCAATTTAGCGTACAACACAGTAGTTAGTCTAATTCGAGTTTTTTACTTTCGGTACTGGAACTAAATTTTGATTAATTTCAATTGGATAAGTTAGTTTTTTCGGTGTTTCATACTTCTGACACAGAACTGAGACTTCAATGAAACATGAAGCCTATAAGTTTTAGATCGTTATAGTTCAACCAAGGAAACAGTTATGAATTTTCAGACTATAAATCTATCACCGTAAAATAGGAAAGTCTTTCACAAAACTAGGCAGCTAAATAATTAACTTTATTCTTCCAAAGCTTAGGGCTTGTGGCTTGTAGCTAGGGCAAAGCCCCTTTGTTAAGTACCGTGAATCAAATCTTAAAAAGGTAATCTCTAAAACAGCATATACCTAAAAGCATGAGACGATGAACACAATTAAACTTCTGGCTTATTTTAGCTATCCAAACAATGTTTAATCTGCCCTTAAATAGTAGCAACTTACCCTATCCCGACCCCCTCCATCCAATCATTGTTCACTTTGTAATTGCGATGGTCTTTTTCTCATTCTTTTGTGATGTGGTGGGCTACTTTACTCGTAACCCAAGGATGTTTGAGGTCAGCTTTTGGAATTTATTTGTGGCTTCAGTGTCGGTCTTTCTGGCAATTATTGTCGGTCAGTTTGAGGCAGGTTTGGCTCAACCCTATGAGGCAGCAAAACCAGTGTTGAATTTACATACGATCATTGGCTGGTCGCTAGCAGGGTATTGTTGTTGCGATTACTGCTTGGCGGTTTGTAATTCGGATGCGCAGTGTTAAGAAGATTCCCCCAGCCTATCTGGGAGTGGCCACGGTCTTGATCTTTTTGGTAACTTTTCAGGTATATCTGGGTACTCGTTTAGTTTGGGTTTACGGACTACACATCGAGCCAGTAGTACAGGCAGCTAAACAAGGGGTTTTACAGTGAAAGAGCAGTTAATCGAGCAGCTAGGACTAAACATAGGTGCAAACGGTTTACCCTATGAATTTCCCATCCATCCTATACTGGTTCATTTTACCCTGGGACTATTTATTATTGCCATTATTTTTGATTGGGCAGGAACGCTATTTTCTCTTGAAAAGCCAATTCTCAAATTTCT
>CAVRWR010000122.1:0-45513 GCA_963724445.1 uncultured cyanobacterium
ACTATAACCATTCCGCAAGTGAACTCGCCGCCACCCTTCGTCCAGCCTTCACCCAGTCGACTACTACTATCGAACATGATGCCAACCTCACCGCTAATCAAGTCGCTCGCGCATTTCGCTCCTGATGCCAAACCGATCCAGTACCTCCTGGTCCGCTCTGTCTTGGACATTAACAGTGTGGACTCTCGCCTTCCCGTGAAATCTTTTACCCAAGACTTTTACTTAATCCTCCCACAAGACCCTCCCCCCGACGAGGTTCGTAACCTTTTTAACAATAACAACAATGACGACGACGACGACGATGACGCTGGAGTCAACCTTGGCGCCGGTAATGTCCCGGATAGCGTCCGTCGCGCTGTTGCTCAAGGTCCAGTCAACAATACTCGTCCTTCCTTCACCTACACTGGTAGCCTTAACCTTTTGGAGTCATCCGTCGATTTCGTTACCACGTTTGGTCCCTTTGATTCAGTCCGTGTCCTTTCGTCCGCATCCTTCAAGTTGTTTGAAACCCTCGAACCCTCCGTGTGTTTTCAGGTACCGCACTCCCTTGCAGCCTGGTCCATTTGCAAGTCATTGATTTGGTCCGATGCGGTCGATTCTAATATCTCTGGTGACCACATTCCAGTCCACCAAATCCAAGCCCTCCTTTCCGACACGGCTGGATGCGTTTATACGCAAAATGGACGCAAGTTGTTTCGCTCGCCGGCACAAGCATTCCAATGTTACAACACTATCATCCCTCTTCTTCAACACATTCCTCCGTCAACCTGGGGGTTTACCCTCACTGAGCTGTTCAAGCAAAGCCTATCCGACCAAGTCAAAGAAAAAGTTTTTAACGAATTTACTCGGTATTATTTCCCACCCTTGGCCCCCGCCCAGTCCGCTACTGTGTCTGCGCAGATGGAAGCACTTCGTACACTCAAAAAGAACGCGCAAGGAGCATTTCTTGAAGACGCCGCCCTTCGTCGTTCGATTCACAGTGTGACCCGTTCCCATTTTGTAGCATCCTCTCATGCTGCTAACGCATATGCTGGGCATGATGACGATGATGACGATGATTATGATGACATGCCAGGTTTAATCCCTCGTCAGAGGAATGGCGTACGCTGGAATGACAGAACACTTCTCCCTGGCCCGACGTTAGGCCCTCACCCTCGTCGCCCACCTGGTCCATCTCCGTTTGCCCCATATCCGGCAGTAATGCGGTTACGGTTACTCTCACCGATCCTCCCCCGGTTACGGTGACTCTCGCCGATCCTCCCCCAGTTGGCAGCCCGAACGCCGCCGACATTACTGCCATTGGATTGAAAGCTAACTTTGGCGTCCTGGATACTATCGCGCATAACCATTCCGCAAGTGAACTCGCCGCCACCCTTCGTCCAGCCTTCACCCAGTCGACTACTACTATCGAACATGATGCCAACCTCACCGCTAATCAAGTCGCTCGCGCATTCCTCGATCCGGATCAAGCAGCTATCACCGCCGTTTCCTTCTATGATAATGAAGGTGTTCAAGTGATGATACCATCCTTGGTCCGGGACCGCTTCGCTCCTGATGCCAAACCGATCCAGTACCTCCTGGTCCACTCTGTCTTGGACATTAACAGTGTGGACTCTCGCCTTCCCTGTGAAATCTTTTACCCAAGACTTTTACTTAATCCTCCCACAAGACCCTCCCCCCGACGAGGTTCGTAACCTTTTTAACAATAACAACAATGACGACGACGACGACGATGACGCTGGAGTCAACCTTGGCGCCGGTAATGTCCCGGATAGCATCCATCGCGCTGTTGCTCAAGGTCCAGTCAACAATACTCGTCCTTCCTTCACCTACACTGGTAGCCTTAACCTTTTGGAGTCATCCGTCGATTTCGTTACCACGTTTGGTCCCTTTGATTCAGTCCGTGTCCTTTCGTCCACATCCTTCAAGTTGTTTGAAACCCTCGAACCCTCCGTGTGTTTTCAGGTACCGCACTCCCTTGCAGCCTGGTCCATTTGCAAGTCATTGATTTGGTCCGATGCGGTCGATTCTAATTGTAACGAGGTGACACTATATACGGTAGACAATAATCACAAACTCGAAATGCATCGGCGCGATTATTGTGAGCTTAACATAACATTTTAACGAACTACCAAATCCAAATCAAGGGCAACCAAAATCAACCAAAATCAACCAAAATCAACCAAAGATCCAAAACGGATCGCATTTGCTGCCACATCGACATCGAAGTGTCAGCCAATCTTCTTGAAATTCCGACAGAGGCTCCTCCAGAACCCCTTTCTATCCAATCAAAAGCAATAGCGAGTTGAAGCATCAGAGAGCGAGGAACAATCATCATCGAACGGCATTGGAAACGGCGACGATCGTCATTGGAAACGGCGACGATATCCAATCAAAAGCAATAGCGAGTTGAAGCATCAGAGAGCGAGGAACAATCATCATCGAACGGCATTGGAAACGGCGACGATCGGCATTGGAAACGGCGACGATACCCAATCAAAAGCAATACCGAGTTGAAGCATCAGAGAGCGAGGAACAATCATCATCAATCGGCATTGGAAACGGCGACGATCGACAGGCTTGGGCAATAGTAAGGGCAGTAGAATCAGTCTTGAAGCGTACGCGAACGCATTTCTGACAGATGCGTTCGACAGAAGCATGCGTTTCTCGACAGATGCGTTCGACAGAACCGCATCTGTTAATGTACTTGGTAGAAGCATTCCACGGGTTTTGGCATTCATATCGAATAGGAATACGTATCGTTCCACGGGTTTTGGCATTCATATCGAATAGGAACGCGTATCTGCGCATATCACGGTCATCCTTGTTGTCATTGCTTATAGAGACTGCATAGCAATAAGATGATAAAGAGAGAAGCATCCGACTGAGCTACAATGACAGAAACAGAGACCTTGAGGGCTTATGGCAGTGTCGGCTTGGCTTGGGCCGAATATCCAAAGCCAAATCCTGCATACGCATAGGATCTTCACTGCAGAACCGCCAGCTGTTTGTCATTGGGGATTGGAGGCAATTGTATCAGCATCACGACCAACCAAACGCTGTAATCGGTACAGATGGTGTTAGGGCAGAAAAAGTATTTCAAAAAGAACAAAAAATAATTGAGAAATATTAGGATTTTGGTTTTATGACTCTAATTCTGGTAAGTGATTTATGCTATTAATTACTCATTTTTGGTTTCTATTACCGCTAACTTCTTGTCGAGGTCTATCACCTTAGTATTTATTTGACTTACTTCGTCTTTAACCGAGGCAATATCGGTCTTTAACTCGTCAAAGCGATCGCCTATAAATTGCTTTAATTCTTTTAATTCTGTACTTTGCTTAGTAGCCATTGATATACTTTTAATAGGTTTGAACTAAGGGAAGCCTCGCAGATGTCCAGTCGGGAGGCTTCCTTTTTAATTTAATTATCTCATTCTACTAGGTGTACTTCTTAGCTCGATATTCCATTAGGGCTTATCCGCAGGTGTCAATCACGGATACCGCAAGCATATATCCGTGATTGAAATCCTTTAGGGCGTTCGCCCCTACTAGGCTGATATTTGTTCTACTTCGGCAGTTATTTTTTGAATTTCTGCTTTAATATTCCCTGCTTCTTGGCTAATTGTTTCGCTGGCAGTAATTTTACTAGCTAATTCTTCCTGTTGAGGTCGGATTACGTCAGCAAACTGCTGGAGACACTTATTTAGCTCTACTGCCAAAGCATCTTTCAAGGTTTTAGTATAGTTTTCTTGAAGACTACGGTAGGTTTGTGCTAGTTCTTCTTTTACCTTTCTCCGTCTTCTGGGAATAGCATCAAAACTCATCAAGCCAAAAAGCCCTGCAACCACAAAAGCAGTAGCATCGGCGGAAAATGTGCTAAACACTAATTGTCCACCAAAACCAGTGGCAGCAGCGGTAATACCCAGTCGCCAGAAACTATCTAATCCTTCTTCTGCCGCAGTTTTAATTTTCGCCGCCAGTTCATCACTTTTCAACTGCTCGGTATTCACAGGTGGTAGAGCTAAAGCCTCTTCTGAGACAGTGATGGCGGTAGATAAATCTTCTTTGGCTTCTCTGATAATCCGCTCTCGATATTTAAGAAAAGTCGAAATTGCTTCTTGGAAGATTACCTGCAAATTTTTGTCGAGCTGAATCTCTTTGATCGTCTTCGCTATTTTAGCTTCGAGGTAATCTTCTTCTTTGGTGATGCGCCTTTTGATTACAGTTAGTAGTCCTGTATTATTATCGATCAACTCATCAGTTTCTTGAATTAGTTTAGTAAATAAGTCCTCGATATTATCGCGAAAGATGCCAAACAAAAGATTATATTCTTCCAACCTTTCCTCGATTCTACGGGAAGTGCGGTCAAAAATAACTTTGTCGGACTGGAGCTTGGCTTTGATCGAGTCATTTTGTTTTTCTAGCTGCTCTAAATAAACTAATAAGGAGTTTTGAGGACCTCTTAACTTCAGCTTGACTTTTTCTCCATCAGCTAAAAATGCCAGCAAAAAACTTTTAAGCTCATCAATTCCTGTCCCTGTCTTGGCAGAGATGGCAAACACAGGAGGTGTTTCGGCTAGAATATCCTTTAACCCCTCACTGACATACTCACGGATTTGTTTTGCCTCGTTTTCTTCTACCAGATCTGCCTTATTGATTACAAAGATGATTTTTCGCGCCCAAGTGCGATCGACTAATTTTAAAAAATCTTGCTCAGATTTACTCAAAGGCCGCTCAACAGAAGTAACAAACAAAATAATATCTGCCTGCTGAAGATAATTTTCGGTTAATTCCTGATGCTGTTCGATAATCGAGTTCGTGCCTGGGCTATCAATAAACACTAGACCACCAAACCCTTCTGGATTATAAGCACTGATTTCTTGGGTTGTGGGTAAAAAACCCACCTTGGCTATATCCTGATTATTTAGTTGATTGAGCAAACTAGATTTACCTGCATTAAATTCACCGCAGATGAATATTGAAAAGGGATTGGCTAACTGCTGTTTGAGTACTTCGGTATCGGGATTGAAGTCAGGAAAAAGTACCTTTGCCTCGACGAAAAGACCTTCAACCTGTTGAATGGTGACTAAACTGCGATCAAAAAGTTTCTGTTGTTCTCCTGAAAGAGTTAGAGGCATAGATTCTCTTCCTTAATCTCAAATTATGGTGAAGGCTACTCTAAATTAATAGCAGTTTTTGAGCGTACTAGTCTCAGACTTTAAAGATTAACATAAGATTATTTTGATTTTAACGCTATGAGAGATAGCTCGATCGACCTAATATTTGGCTATAATGCCGAGCAGATTAAGAGTTAATTGCCCCCTAAAGAGTTATGACCACTAGTATTAGATTACCGCGACGATTTAACTTAACCTTGTCTCAAAGCCTTACTTTAATTGGTTTGATGATTACTCTAGGCTTTATTGCGATCGCTTTACTCGCGCCAACTTTACAAAACATCGGCTGGTTACAAGATCCGACAGAAGCTCTAGCAAATCCAATCCACGAACCACCAGGAGCAGAATATTGGTTTGGGACAACTAGACAGGGATATGATGTTTTTTCCCGTACTCTATTTGGAACTCAAGCCGCTTTAAAGGTGGTGGTACTGGCAACTACCATTAGCTTGATTCTAGGTGTTCCTCTAGGTTTAGTTAGTGGTTACTTAGGAGGCAAAATTGACAAGGTATTGATCTTCTTTATGGACACAATCTATACTTTGCCTGGTTTACTGTTGTCCGTCACCTTAGCTTTTGTCGTAGGTCAAGGAGTGATTAATGCAGCATTAGCTCTAAGTATTGCTTATATCCCGCAGTACTATCGCATTGTTCGCAATCATACTACTAGCGTCAAGACGGAACTATTTATTGAAGCTGCCCAGGCGATGGGCGCACCCACCAGCAGAATTTTAACTCGTTACTTATTTTTTAACGTAATTCAAAGCGTACCCGTGTTGTTTACCCTGAATGCTGCCGATGCAATTTTGATTTTGGGTGGTTTGGGCTTTCTTGGTTTGGGGCTGCCTCCTGATGTACCAGAATGGGGTCACGATTTACGTTTGGCTTTAGATGCTTTGCCAACAGGTATTTGGTGGTCGGCTACTTTTCCTGGTTTGGCAATGTCCACTTTGGTTACGGGTTTATCTTTGGTCGGGGAAGGATTGGGAGATATGATTAATCCTGGGATAAAAAAATAAATGCTAACGTTTTGCTTTAAAATAAGCTTCCATTACCTGTCTAACCATTGGTGCGCCCACCGAACCACCGCCACCACCTGAATGCTCGGCAAATGCCACCACTACAATTTCTGGTTTGTCATAGGGAGCATATGCCCCAAACCAAGTATGGGAATCCCCTGGAGGAGCTTCTGCTGTACCGCTTTTTCCTGCTCCTGGAGGAATATCAGGCGAATTTAGTTTGGCTCCTGTTCCTCCATCAACTACTGCTCTAAGCCCTTTCTGTATTGTTGATAGAGTAGTTGGTTTGAGATTGAGATTTACTTTTTGAGGTGAATTTAGCGGACTGTTCTGTACCAAATGAGGCTGTACTCGATAACCATTATTGGCGATCGCACTAAACATTACGGCGATTTGTAATGGTGTGGCACTAGTGAAGCCTTGACCGATGGACATATTTACCGTGTCACCTACAGTCCAACCCCAGTCATCAAAATTCAGCCTTTTCCAGGCATCATCGGCAATCAATCCACCAGTTTCTCCTGGTAGTTCAATACCTGTAGGTTTACCAAAACCGTATAGCTTTGCCCATTTTATCAACTCTTCTCCGCCAGCACCTCGACCAATCTGTCCAAAAAAGGTATTACTACTCCAGGCTAAGGCGGATACAAAATTCATTGCACCAAAACCACTTTTATTCCATTCTCCAAAGCTTGTCCCTCCAACATTTAAATAAGCATAGGTATTTAAAACCGTACTGGGAGAAAATTTTCCTGATTCCATTCCTGCTGTAGCGGTAACAATTTTAAAAGTAGAGGCAGGAGGAAAAGCCCGTAAAGATAGATTGAGAAAAGGGTTTCCCTCAGACTGTATTTCTTGCCATATCTCAGGAGTAATCTTAGAAGAGAAAATATTGGGATCGAAACTAGGATAGCTTGCCATTGCCAACACGGCACCATCGTTAGGATCTAGGGCGACAATGGCACCTTTTTTGGTTCCTAAGGCGGTTTCTGCTGCTTTTTGGAGTTCGGCATCAATGGTGAGAATCAAATCACTTCCTGATTCGGCTGGCTCTTCACCCAGTATAGCTCATAATGCGTCCAGCACCATTAACACCGAGCTTTAGTCCACCCCAGTCTCCCCGTAGCTGTGTTTCATAAGAAGATTCCACGCCCATTTTGCCAATAACATCCCCCAGGCGATAACCTTGAGGCTTTTTCTGTTTTAATTCCTCTGGGGTTAGTTCTCCCGTATAGCCGAGAATATGCGCTGCCAGATGTCCTTGAGGATAATGTCTTACTTGCCCAATATCTATTTCGATCCACTTTAACTGTGTTTTATATTCTTCTAGAGCAGTAATTTGTTCTGGAGTAAGACTACGAGCGATGGGAATTAAGCTATGGTAATTATATCCAGCTTCTTCTACCTTCTGCTGGATAACTTCAGGCTTGACTTCCAGAATTCGAGCGATGAGATTGCGATTCTTCAACCAGGTCTTCTCTTTCTGTGCCTTGGGCCATAGATAAGCTGAATATGATTGGCGATTTGTAGCTAATAACTTGCCGTTGCGATCGACAATGCTGCCCCTAACTGGCGGCTTGGGAATGATTCGAGTACGATTATTCAGTGCTTTTGCCTGATTAGCCTGTCCTTGGTCTAGCTGCAAATAGCTTAAGCGCCAACCAATACCCCCAAAGAGAATTAGACTAATTATCGTGGCGATGGGAATTGCCTGGAGTTGATTCCCAGCAGTACGATTAGTTTCTTGAAATTTGGTTTTTAAAATAGAACTCATAGGTCAGTGAACAGTTACCAATTAACCATTAGTGCAGCTTTACTATTTCAACTTGTGACTCAACCAATTTTGCCCAATTGTCAGTAGTCATGTTATTAGTATTCCCTGCCTGATGATGATTGAGATCACTAATTCACTAATAAAGTTATCAAGGGTATTTTCCGCTACCAAATGCGATCGCTGCTGTAGTTTAATTATATTCTCTGCCTATAATAAATAACCAGCGGTTCGATTCAGAATAAATTTACTTGATCGTACTAGAAAAATTCTCAAACCAACCTCTTCGCCAAAAGAAAACGATCAAAGAGCCTGCTGTAGCAATCATCAGTAGCCAACAAAGAGGATAACCCCAATACCAGTCCAGTTCTGGCATATTATAGGGGGAAATATTTGGATTGAAGTTCATACCATAGATCCCAGCGATAAAAGTTAGGGGAATAAAAATACTTGATATTACCGTCAACAGTTTCATTACTTCATTCATTTTGTTGCTGATCGCCGAAAGGTAAATATCAGTTAGACTAGAGGCCAGTTCACGATAGGTTTCGATGATATCGATAATTTGTACGGTATGGTCGTAACAGTCTCTCAAAAAGACCAATATTTCTGGATCAATTACGCTGCTACCGTCTCTAATTAGCGTATTTAGGGCATTCCGCTGAGGCCAAATTGCTCGTCGCAAAGCCAGTAGTTCTCGTTTAATTTGATAAACTTTTGCGAGACTTTGATTACTGGGATTAAAAATAACCTCGTCTTCTAAATCTTCAATCTTTTCACCATAGATTTCTAGAACGGGAAAATAACCATCAATGATTGCATCCCAAAGAGCATAAGCTAGATAATCCGCACCCATCTCTCTAATCGAACCTTTGTTGAATTTAATCCGTCGGCGAACTGGTCGTAAACAATCTTTGTCGGGATATTCTTGCACCGTTAAAACATAATTTTTGCCCACCACGAGGCTTACTTGTTCCAAAGAAAATCCTTCCCCTGATGCTTTAGGCACAACCATCTGGGTGATGACGACTAATTGCTGTAGATAGTCCTCTATTTTTGGTCTTTGAGGTACGTTGACAATATCTTCTAATACTAGGGGATGCAAGCCCAAATACTTGACCCAATCTCTTTAAGATATTTTCACTGCCTAAACCTTTTACATCAACCCAAGATACGGATTCAGTTTCCAAATATTTGGCGCAGGCTTCTGGGGTTAAGTTGCTAAAGTGGTTAGCGCGGTCTTTTGTATAGTCAATTAGCACGATATCAGGAATCTCCGCATCATCTTCAATATTGAGGGTTCCTGGAATACTCCCTGGCTGTTCGTAGGAATAGTCAAATAGATCCTCTTCCTCTTCTGGAGACAAAATTGCTTGATTCGGATTTAGCTGTTGTTCATAACTCATAGTGAAGTCTGCCTTGGGATACTAGACTAATTATGACCCAAAAAAAAACGTCAGCGAAGCGATCGCTGACTAGATAAAATTGTTGTTGTTTAAGTCTGGAAAAATCTTTAGTTGCGCGTTCCCCAACGGATCAACTTTAAAAACTTTGAGACTCAATAAAGAATTGTAACAGAAGATACGGGAATTTTGTAAAAAAATAATAAATGTATGATCTGTTACACCAATCTTACGCTACATCAAGGTAACTATCAGTGATCTCAATCTCTAAATTATTGGCGATCGCTCCAGTTTTGCCCCATATTCAGACTCAATCGAATCAATGATATTTTGTCAGTAATTTGCGCCGAAATGGCGATCGCCCCTCTGGTCAAGTCTTCAAGTCTTAGAAGCTAAAACAGCAGTAGAATGTTCCTAGGTGGCGGTAGATGCGGCATCCTTCCCATCGTCCTTATTATCCCGCCCAGACGGCTTGTCCTCGAATGGGGAGACGAATGGAGGTTGACTGTTTTGAGCCTGTTTAATCATAGAGACTAAAGTATGATGAGCATCCTGTGAATTTTCCAGGGTGTGATCGAATTCTACTCTGACAGGAACTACTTTTCCTGCAACCTGGGCAGAAATATTCATTCCTTGTGGATCGATGGAGTTCATGGTGGCTGTTTCTGCTTGAGGAGTATTGCCGTAAACTCTGGCATAAAGGGCGATCGCTTCTGGGTGGTCATCGTTCATGTGTTTACAGATGCGATCGCTAATTTTAGGGGTGATAGATTCAGACATAATATAGTAATAGTTAATTGTTAAGTTTGTAGTTGGGCATCAAATCATTTTTTTTATCACAATGAACTACCCTTCTAGAGCAATTCGATATTCCTTACCTTACGAATTGTTTGGGGCAAAACCCCAACCAATAAAGCAAATGCTTGGTCAGGTAGCTCTGCGACTGTTTCCACATCAAACCAATGTTCAAACTGATTGAGAATTACCTGAGCTCTTTCTGAGGGATTAGGATTATCAATAATTTGCTTGGTTAATCTTACCCACTGTCGGCGCATCTTGTATGCCTGCTTTCTTGCTTGAGAATCTTGAGGAACCACAAGTGACATATTACCTACTGTCAGTATATTGGTTACATCTACATCAAATTGCCCACCGACAATAGCACCAGGTCCAGCAAATTCAGCATGATACTTCTTATAGATTATTAGCCCATTTTTGCGGCGAGGATTAACAATGAACAGTTCTTGTGATTTTAATTGGGCTAGAAGTCGCTTAGTATTGGCTTGTCGTTCCAAGGAAGGATCGGTCTCTCGGTATTTATCCTCATGGATAACCAAACCTATATTCTCAGGATTAAACTGCGATCTATGTTCCAGGTTATTTTGCTCGTTCACTCTTCTTTAACTTGGTTGGATTGATTTTCTTAACAGTAAGCGTGGTGAATAG
Organism: uncultured cyanobacterium; assembly: GCA_963724445.1. Classification (GTDB taxonomy): domain Bacteria; phylum Cyanobacteriota; class Cyanobacteriia; order Cyanobacteriales; family Xenococcaceae; genus Waterburya. Next base: position 10,819 of record CAVRWR010000122.1, read on the forward strand.
TCAAACCACAAATTTCCCCAGTTGGTCTCTATTTGGGATATCTGATAGCCATTACTACAGTAAAGCTGTTTGGCAGATTCATTACGATCTAAAACATGTAATCTAGTTTCTTGGTATCCCCAATCTAAAGCAGTTTGTTCGCACTTAGTTAAAAGTTCACTGCCAATACCCAAACGGCGGAAATCTTCCGCGACTGCTAAGTTAGAAATATAAGGATGTTGCAGGTGATTTGACCATAGAGAAGGGGAACGAAGAGCTATTTCTATGGTACCTACTGTAATCAAATCTGAGTCTGTTGTCCCTTCTTGGAGGTGAACCCTTGGCAGAAACGACAAATCATTCTCACAGTTATCTAAGGGTAATTTAGCGACAAAGCAACGATAGCGGGGAGATTGAGAACGCAGACGGTGACGCAAATCTTCATTGATTGTAAATCTTATGAATGGATATGCCCAGCTAGCAAACTCAGGAAGATTATAAAAACTCCGAGCTAAAATTGCGCTAACCGTTTTGATATCTTCTATTGCAGTAGGTTGAATGGTTAGTTTCAAGTTGTGACCAACATTGTTATCAAGCGATTTTAGAATCATTAAAATAAGCAGTAAACTTAAATTTTTAAATTATTGTAGTTCCAGATTCAAGCTAGTGGTTTTTTTTATAGTTGTTTGGGAACAATAGTATTACGTTTTGACCGTAATTCCGCTGTCAAGCTAGAGAGCTGAACCATAAAGGGTTTGTTAGTTACTCGTTGAGGGAAACCCCAACCGTGAGAGTGGAATAAGCCTGGATTTTCCCAGCATCTCCTCTCATAAAGGACTCCCTCACTAAACACATCGCCATCAGGCGCAACCCTTGGAAAATCCTCTAGGGCTTAGGAATTTAAAAAAATCAAAAGCTGCCAATTTGTCTGCCAATGTATGGCTTGATGTTTTTGCCGCATGGAGTTATTTGTCAACTACTTTTGCTCTTGCTCGCCTACCAAAATTGAATCAATGCTTCAACATGAACCTAATCAGTTAATAAAAGATTTATCTTGGAACAAGGTAGGTCAAGCTATCGTTGATACAGTTGGACAATTGCTCAACATTGATGCTGCTATATTACATCTTAATAAATCGATTAATGGCGTTGAGTCTTACTTCTACTATCAAAAACTTAGCGCAGAAATTTCTCAAATAGATCGAGATTTACTCAAATTAACAGTTATTCCTCACGCTGAATTTAGCTCAAATGACAATTTAGTGATTAATCAGTACCAGGGAGATAATTTAATAGTTCCTGCTGATTGCTATCAAGCTTGTGTAAAAGCTAAAATCAACTCTTCTGTCTCGATTCCCTTACCTTTTCAGGTTGATAATCTATCTGCTTCTTTAACGATGCATCGATTAAGCCACGGGAATAACTGGCAAGAACATGAACTGACTGCGGTCAAGATGATGGCAGCTCAAGCAAACATTATGCTGTCTCAAATGCTGACTAGAGAAAAATTGCAGGAACTAGCACAACGAGAAACCACGATCAATCGTATAACTGCCACCATTCGCTCTAGCTTAGAACCTCCAGTGATGTTTGCCACGATCGCCAGAGAGTTGGGAGAAGCTTTAAAGGTAGATGGCTGTACTCTTTCTCTTTGGACCAAAAGCGATCGCTTTGTGCGGTGCGTTGGTTTATATAATCCCCATGAACCCCAGAAAATTATCCTTGATTCTTCTGATTGGCAGCAGGCAACTACCTCTAGCGTGCCGATTGTGGAAAATCCCATTCTCCAAGCGTTACTGTTTAAGAAAAAAACTATCGATCTATCGGATCTCCAACAGCAGAAACAGCTAGCACGGTATGAGCTGCCTTGGCATGCTAAAGCGAGAGCTTTGATGATTGTACCTTTGATTGTGGAAGAGGAGATTATTGGTAGTATTACCCTCAGACAGTCCGATGATTCTCGTCACTGGAGTTCCTCGGAGGTTGAGTTAGCTGAAGCCGTTGCCTCTCAGGCGGCGATCGCGATCAAACAGGTTTTAATTCATCAACAGGTAAAAGAACTGGCACAGCGGGAAACAGCGATCAATCGTATAACTGCCACCATTCGCTCTAGCTTAGAACCTCCAGTGATGTTTGCCACGATCGCCAGAGAGTTGGGAGAAGCTTTAAAAGTAGATGGCTGTACTCTTTCTCTTTGGACCAAAAGCGATCGCTTTGTGCGGTGCGTTGGTTTATATAATCCCCATGAACCCCAGAAAATTATCCTTGATTCTTCTGACTGGCAGCAGGCAACTACCTCTAGCGTGCCGATTGCCGAGAATCCCATTCTCCAAGCATTACTGTTTAAGAAAAAAACTATCGATCTATCGGATCTCCAACAGCAGAAACAGCTAGCGCGGTATGAGCTGCCTTGGCATGCTAAAGCGAGAGCTTTGATGATTGTACCTTTGATTGTGGAAGAGGAGATTATTGGCAGTATTACCCTCAGACAGTCCGATGATTCTCGTCACTGGAGTTCCTCGGAGGTTGAGTTAGCTGAAGCCGTTGCCTCTCAGGCGGCGATCGCTGTGCAGCAGGCAAAACTTTATCAACAGCTACAGATTGAGGAACAGAAGGTACGAGAGCTTAATTATTATCTTACCGAATCGGTTTTAAAGCGATTTCTGCCCGAAGCGATCGTCAATAAAGCTGCCACAGGCAAGCTTTCTCTCGATCTTACGCCAGAACCCCGTCGGATTACAGTTTTGTTTTGCGATTTGGTCGGCTTCACTGATTTATCTAGTCAGTTGGATGTACTACCTTTAGCCGAGATCCTCAACGAGTATTTAGAAGCGATGAGCAAAGCAGTCTTTGACCGTGGTGGGACGATCGATAAGTTTGTTGGTGATGGAGTAATGGCAATGTTTGGTGCGCCAGAAAGTTTGTCCTGTCCCGAACAGGCAAGACGAGCGATCGCTACAGCGAAGACAATGTACTTTTATCTAGAGAAGCTCAACGAACGTTGGCAAAGCAAAGCAATTGAGCGAAATGTCCTCATGCCCATTTTAAAAATGCGCTGTGGTATTCACCAGGGAAAAGCAGTGGTAGGCATGTTTGGTGGGCGACAAAGGAAAGATTACACTGCTATTGGACGAGTGGTTAACATTGCGGCTCGTCTTGAAGGTGCTACTGCGCCCAATACGGTTTTGGTTTCAGAAACTGTAGTCCGTAGTTTAGGCAGTAATCAAGTTAATTGGGGTCGAGGACGTAATTTAAAATTAAAAGGCATTGAACAAGAGTTTCGTGCCTTTACCATTGGAGTCAAAAGCAGTTTTCTAGCTAATTCTGCCACCTTAGCGAGAGTGGGTAATACGCCAACTCAGGAAAATCACGGGGATTATGCCTACCAAGACAATCGCTAGGGCGGGAGCAGCCGCATCTACCAGTCTTTCATCGGAGGCATACTGATAGACTCTAATGCCCAAGGTATCAAAATTAAATGGACGAATGACTAAAGTAGCGGGAAGCTCCTTCATCACATCAACAAACACTAACATTGCCGAAGTTAGCAAGCCTCCTGACATTAGGGGGGTATGAATTTTCCAGAGTGTACTGGTGGAGCCATAGCCTAGACTGCGAGAAGCGTCATCCAGACTTGGGGCGATTTTGTTCAGGCTAGATTCTACCGAGCCAAACGCTACTGCCAGAAACCTGACTAGATAAGCAAAAATTAATGAGGCGATCGTACCTGACAGTAACAACCCTGTGGAAATATTGAAGTTGGCACGCATCCAACTGTCAATTAGATTGTCCACTCCCGCCAAGGGGATTAATACCCCCACTGCAATTACCGAACCAGGGACAGCGTAACCCATGGCGGCGATCCTTACTGCTGTTTTCATCAACAAGTTAGGTTCTAACCTTTGTCCGTAAGCCATAAATAATGAGATGATCATGGCTGCGATCGCCGTAATGCTGGCTAAGACAAAACTATGGGTTGCTAAGTCCCAAAAATCGCTGTCAAAAGCAGAATCTAAGTTGTTGAGAGTTAGCTGTAACAGATAAAGTCCAGGAATCACAAATCCTAGGATAACGGGTAAGATACAGGCAGCTAATGCCAATAAACTATGCCCAGGATTTAGCTGATAGGGAACAAATCTTTTGATTGAGCTGCTGGAACTATCGTAATATTGTGCCGCATTGCGCGATCGCCGCTCTAAGACAATTAAGAGCAAGATAAAAATCATCAAAAAAGCTGCTAGCTGTGCTGCGGCTGCTCGTTCTCCCATGCCCAACCAAGTACGATAAATCCCCGTCGTGAAGGTATTGACGCCAAAATACTCTACCGTCCCCAAATCATTGAGGGTTTCCATCAGTGCCAACGCTAACCCCGCCATAATTGATGGTCTTGCCAAGGGCAGAGCTACAGTGAAAAAACTGCGCCAAGGACTACATCCCAAAGAACGGCTTGCCTCAAGATTACAGACTGACTGCTCTAAGAAAGCGACTCGCGCCAACAAATAAACGTAAGGGTACAGCACCAGTACCAGCATCACGGCGGCACCCCAGAGAGAGCGGATTTCGGGAAACCAATAGTCTTGAACCCCCGTCCAACCGAATAGGTTTCTCAACCCTGTCTGCACTGGACCAAAATAGTCCAGCAGATTTGTATAGGAATAAGCTAAGAGATACGCAGGGGCAGCCAAGGGCAACAATAATCCCCACCTCAACCAGCTATTACCCCAGAAACGGCACATCGTTACTAGCCAAGCTGTACCAACTCCAATTAGGCATACGCCAATGCCAACTAAGAGCATTAACCAGCATGAGTTAACAATATAATCCCATAAGACTGTGGTAGCCAAATGTTCCCAAACTGCGCCAGAATTGGTAAAAATACTGCTAAAAACAAATAGTATTGGTGTCGCAATTACCAAGGCGATCGCCATTACTAGTAATGTCCAACTACTCAAGGCAAAACGCCCAATTATCTTACTTGCTAAAGGAATCAAAGTCAGTTTTTACCATTACTATCGAATTATAGAATTTTACCTACATAGTAACTTAAAGCTAATTTAAGATTTACTCTCTCGTTTGTTGACTATTGACTATTGACCGATAATTTATGCAAACTTTGGCAATATTTATTAAGCTAAGTAACAAAGTTTAAGTTTATCCACGCCCCCCTTCACCCGCCATTATGGTTGAGCAGATTAAATCTCAGTATTCTCTTTCTTGGATTACCCAAATTGCCGAAATTCCTCAAGGGGATTGGGATGAATTAGCCAAACCCCTAAATACGCCTTTTTTAGAATGGGAATGGCTCAATAATATTGAAGTTTCTGGCAGTGCAACTCCTCGAACAGGCTGGCAACCTTGTCATCTGGCTGTCTGGCGCAACGGTCAATTAATTGCCGCAGCCCCCTTATATATTAAAGGACATAGCTATGGGGAGTTTGTCTTTGACCACCAGTGGGCAGATTTGTCTCATCGCTTAGGGGTCGAATATTATCCTAAGCTGCTGGGGATGACACCGTTTACTCCCGCAGTTGGCTATCGCTTCTTAATTGCTCCTGGGGAAGATGAGGCGATGATTACGGAGCTAATGGTGGCAGCAATTGATAGTTTTTGCGATCGCAATCGGCTTTCGGGCTGTAATTTTTTGTTTGTCGATCCTGACTGGCGCGAAATGATGGAAGCTAATGGTTTTAATAGCTGGCTGCACCATGGCTATATTTGGTCGAATCACAATTTTAAAAGCTTTGATGATTATCTGAAGATGTTTAGCAGCAACCAGCGCAAAAACATTAAACGAGAACGTAAGGCAGTAGCCAAAGCTGGTCTGTATACCAAAACCTATGTTGGCTCCCAGATTCCCCAATCTTTATATCCCTACATTTATCGGTTTTATAGCAGTACCTGCGATAAATTTTATTGGGGTAGTAAGTACCTAACTCGTCAGTTTTTTGAACGGCTTTATCCCAACTATAGCGATCGCGTTCTGCTGGTAGTAGCTTATAAGGAACAAGATGAGCATAACCCAATCGGCATGTCTTTTTGCCTTCATAAAGGTGAAAATCTCTATGGTCGCTATTGGGGCTGTTATGAGGAATATGATTGTCTACATTTTGAAGCTTGTTATTACAAACCGATTGAATGGGCGATCGCCAATGGGATCGAGATGTACGACCCTGGTGCTGGAGGCAGACACAAGAAAAGAAGAGGTTTTCCTGCTACAGCCAATCACAGTTTGCATCGCTTCTATAATCCCCGCATGGCACAGATATTAAATAATTATATTGATGATGTTAATCGAGGTTCCCAGTCAGAAATTGATTCAATTAACGCTAACTTGCCGTTTAACCAGCAGGAAATCCGCTTTGATTTGGATTGAATCATATCTCATACTATCTTGTCAGATCAATGAAATTCCCGATCCCAAATTCCCAGGTAAATATGATTTTGGGGATTGCGTTGAACAACCCCTGTTAAATTATTGACCTCAAATTCTTCCAGATTACTTGTCCTGAAATATATTCGATTGAGATCATTTTCTATTTCTGTCGAGTATTGGTCTTGTAACAACTGTCGTACAGCCTGTTGAATAGTTGGTAAATCAACCGAACCTGCAAAACTTATCTCTGCTTGACGAACATCTGTTGTATCTACGTCGGTCAAATAACCCAGGGCAATCTTATTTGGGACAACATCCTGATATAGTAACGCTCGACTATTTTGCCAATAGCCTGGACTATCCTTAGTCGGCTCGCCTAGCAAGTCAGTTATTTGCTGACGCGGATGTCCGATGGGAGAGGCGGGTATTGCAGAAGTATAAGTATCTATAGATTGCTCGTTGCTAGGTCGCTTATTGGACAAAGACTGGAAGTTACTGGCGATCGCATTTACTTTATAAGCCTTTGCTGATTCAATCAAGTTATTGTCAGTCGTTTGCGAAAAATCAAGATTTAACAGCATAAAAGTAATTCCCAACACTCCTAATCCTATGGAAGATAATGTCAACAAAATCTTTGCTTCAGGATTCCAAGCTAAGCTGTGAGAATCTTTAACGATGGGCATTGATAGGCTTACAGAAGGAGAATGTAGTGCTTTGAGCATCATCTCGGCATCAATAAAGCGTTCCCTCGTATCAGGACAGATAGCGCGATCGAGTACTCGAACTAAATGAATCTTTAGATCGGGTCTTTCCTGATGCCACAGAAGCCTACTTGTTCTGAGAATTTAAGGGCAATTCTGCTGGGGTTTTTGCCGTCAGTAAATAAATTGCGGTTAAGCCTAGACTATAAAGGTCACTAGCATAAACTGACTTTCCTTGTTCTTGTTCTGGAGAAATATATTCCTGCTGATTTGCCAGAACAAGATTACGTTGATAAGAGTGATTGATTTTTGTTTCTAATTCTTTGACTCCGCCAAAATAAATCGGCACAGGTAAATGATTTGTTTGAAACCTTGTTGGCAACCAGTCTATCCAGCCATTCTGTCGTAGGATAATACTGCTAGGAGCTAACTGCCGATAAACAATGCCATGACTGTGAATATATTTTAAACAAGAAAGAATACTTTTTAATATTTGTTCAACTTCTGCTTCAGGTAATCTTCCCTGTTGCTGTACTTTTTGCTCTAAAGTTAAACCTTCAATCCATTCCCGAACTAGATAAAAATCCTCCCCATCCATAAAATATTCGTACAAACGAGGAATTTGACGATTGCTCCCACTGAGCTGTTTAAGCACCCTTGCTTCTTGATGCAATAAGCGCTTAACGTTAACTCCTTGAGGGTTACCCAGAATCGGTCTAAATTTTTTGATAATATAGCGATCGCGAGAGAACCTTTTCTGATCTTGAGCCAAAAAAGTTTCGCTAAAGGCATCCCGACTCAGAGTTCTCAGAATATGGTACTTAGCTTGGATAATTTTACCTTTCATTAAGGTACACAAAATATTGATGCATAAATTCAGTGTAGTAAAATAAGCCACAATATTCTAGAAAACAGCATACACTTATTAAATGCTTCTTTATTTGTCCCCAAGCGCAGAGCAATTAATGCAGGAAGCAGAGCGATCGCTTTAAAACCAGGCTCAATTTTCAACAAGAGCAGAATCTTTTTAGACTGATTAGATCGTGTTTTAGCTCAGATAATCTTTCTTACTTTAAGATTAATTGAACCACTTCTAATGCCGTTGCAGGGGCGAGCAAAACACCGTTGCGATAGTGACCAGTGGCGAGCAAAACGTTACTATAGCCTTGCAGCTTTTCAATGATTGGTGCAGGAATACCATCAGGACGAGGACGCTTACCCGACCAAGTTTCGAGGATAGTTGCGGATTTTAGTTCAGGGCAAAAAGCGATCGCACCTTGCCACACCTCCTCTAACAATTGAGCATCAGCAATAGTTTCTCCTGTTTCCGTGGGAAATTCTACCGTTGCCCCCAGCCAGTATTCATGATTATTTAACGGCACGAGATGAATATCATTGCCTGTAATTACGGGTTGGAAATTAGGGTTTCCTAAAGACCGATCTAGCTTTAATTTAATTGCCTGTCCTAATACGGGACGAATCGGCACTGTTTGCTGTAGAGACTGAGTTAGGGGAGTTGAGCCTAAACCTGCGGAAATAATCAACTGTTCGACTTCTATGTTGCCGATAGTTGTTTCTATATGTTTACAGGTTAATAATTCTTCTGTTTGAAGGCTAAAATCTTTTACCTCCACCCCAAACTGAAACTTAACGCCGTTAGCCGTAGCAGCAGCGACAAGAGCATTAGTCAGTTCAACAGGATTAATTTGTCCATCTTGAGGGGAATAGACTGCACCGATAATATTCTCGTTCACTAGCTGAGGACAATGCTGGGTTACAAAAGAGCGATCGCCTATTTTTAACTTCCAACCTTCTTTTGCCCGAAATTCCTGTAACTTATGCCACTTTTCTAGATTATCTCCGATAAACAAGAGCTTGAAGATTCCTTGCTGATTGACAGAGATATTTAGTCCTGTCTTAGCCTCCAGTTCGGGAATTAGGGTTTGATAGCGTTTTAAACTAGCACTACGAAATCGCCAGGCACGACCCTTTTTCTTCTGGCTAATTGCCCCCATCAACACCCCTAAAGCCGCTCCTGTTGAACCAGAAGCAGGAATACTTTTTTCGACCACGGTGATATCTAATCCTGAAATTAGGCTTAATTCATAAGCGATCGCTGCTCCTACCACGCCACAGCCAATAATGACAATTTTGCTCATCTTGATTCTTTAAGCTCTAGTGACAAATTAAAAAGCAAAATTAAAAAGGCTCGGCACTGCCAAGCCTCAATAGCTCAATATTTAACTAAAAATTGGGTCTAAGCATTGTCGTTATCATCGAAATCAGGCGTAATTTGTTCGATAGTTTCTTCTACTTCTGCTTTTACGCCAGCGAAGGTATTTTTCGCTTCCTGCATCGCTTGTTTAGCAGGATCTTCAGGCTGCTTAGTTTGAGGAATCAAACTAGCGTAGATATCCAAATCTGAGACAACTTCTTTGTACTGATTGATAGCGGTAGTGTAGTTCCTTTCACTTACGGCAGCATCAATGTTTTCAAAGTGCTTAAAGATATCTTTGGCGACATTTAGAGCTGGTTCTTGCTCATCGGGCAGTAAAGCATTTGATAAATAAGTCAAGTCTCTTCTCATCGTACCAAGAGGACCATGGAGAAAGCTGTTGGCATTAACCCAATCTTCGCTGGTGAGCGATTTTCCTAATTCAGGCATTCTTTGACGGGCGATATCTAAAGGAATACGATAGGTACTTATTTTTTGAAGTTTTTCAGGGGTGTAGGTTGGCGGTGCAGAGGCATTAGGACCACCACAGCTAACCAAAAGAGTTGTAGCCAATACCAATATTAAAGAGAGAATAGGACGAAAAATTTTCATTTTGCTAAAGACACGTACTAATTTATCTTAATTTTCTCAGGAAATCTGCAACTTAAAAAACTTTACGGCGAAAAAACTGCACAATTTCTTCTGCAATGTTTGATGCCCAGTGTTCTTGGGGATAATGTTTGGCTTCGGGCAACTCGACTAAAGTTATTGCCGAATTAGCCACCGCTAGCCGTTTCACCGCCTCAAGATCCAGCCATTTATCAGCAGCGCCCCAAATAATCAGGGTTGGTTTTGACCAATCTGTCAGACCTACTTCTATTTGAGGAATTGCTGTGTCAAGCTGTAGTTTTTTGAGCGTTACCATCAAAGCCCGACCAACATCTGAACTTTGTAAGAAAGGTTTACGCAAAATATCAAGAGTTCGATCTTCGATCACAAAACCACTGCCTTTTTCAATCGTGCGATCGACTAACAAGGGGTCTTGGGTCATCATGTCCCCTACTAGGGGAAAGGTCATCTGCTTCATTGACCAAGGAAGTTTGACACCTGAAGTGATGGGAGTATTCAGAATAATCAATCCTTCTATCTGGTCAGGATTTTGCAGTGCATACTGAATCCCCACTGAACCCAGGAAGCCTTGAACTACCAGATAAAACTTGTCTAACTTTAAGGCAGCAATAAACTCGCTCAAGCCTGTTAAATAGGCTTCGGGAGTATAGGCAAAATCCCGCTTATCAGGTTTATCAGAAAATCCTGAGCCAATCCAGTCTGGGGCAATGCTGGGAATATTTTCTTCTGCCAACAGGTACATTAATTTTTGCCAAGTGTAGCTATGGGAAGGCAAACCATGTAGAAAAAGGACGGGAGTTCGCTCAGTTTCTATTTCAGTTTGACGATAAAACCACTGGAACTTTCCAGCCTGGACTTTATCTGTTTTAATCGACATTTGGTTTGAATTTTTATAATTAACTCTTTGAGGCAGCATACCTTATAAAGGATGATAAACAAGGAATAAAGATTGAAGGATTAGAAAATAATCTAAATAATCTAAATAATCTAAATTTTTAGCTGATTCTATCGATGACATATTTAGCTCGATAATATTAATAATCAATCCTCTATATACCTTATGTCCGACAGAACTTGTAAGATAAAGATGAAAGTCCATAATCGTTAAATGCCAGAAAAGTCTCAGATCATTCAATTGCCCGACAGCCAAAGTGCGATCGCTCTTGCAGGAAATAGAGAACAAAATCTTAAATTGCTATCGCGTCATACGGGAGTAAGTTTAGTCTTGCGGGGACAGGATTTATTCCTCAAAGGTCAAGAAAAAGCTGTAGATCGTTGTGCCAAAGCCATTGCAGCTCTAGAGCCGTTGTGGTCGATGGGCAAACCTTTATATGAACCTGATATTTTGACTGCATTTCAGGCGATCGATACTGGCAGAACAGATGAATACAACGATCTACAAAAAAATGTTTTGGCTCGGACTAAAAAAGGTGAAGCAATTCGAGCTAAAACCTTTAAACAAAAGCAATACATTAAGGCAATTCAAAAGCATGATATTACCTTTGGTATTGGTCCTGCGGGAACGGGAAAAACCTTTTTGGCGGCGGTATTGGCAGTTAAAGCATTACTCAGCGATGAGTGCGAAAGAATTATACTCACTCGTCCAGCAGTTGAAGCAGGAGAAAAATTAGGATTTTTACCTGGAGATCTCCAGGAAAAAGTCAACCCTTTTTTGCGTCCCCTATATGATGCTCTGTATGAATTTATTGATGCGGAAAAAATCCCCGATCTAATGGAAAGAGGGAAAATTGAAGTTGCACCTTTGGCTTATATGCGAGGAAGGACTTTAGCGAATGCTTTTGTGATTGTCGATGAAGCACAAAACACCACTCCTGCTCAACTCAAAATGGTGCTTACACGTTTGGGCTATGGTTCTAAGATGGTGGTGACAGGGGATATTACTCAGACAGATTTACCTTCTAGTCAAGATTCAGGTTTGATTGTGTCCCGTAGAATTTTGCGCAATGTCGAAGGCATAGCTTTTTGTGAACTCACCCAGGCAGATGTCGTGCGTCATCCTCTAGTACAAAAAATAGTTGCCGCCTATGAACGATACGATAAGTAAGAGATACTGATTAGAATCGTCCATAGATTTTATCTGAAGCCCATGAGATTAACAAATATTACGACTGAAGAGGCATGAGATCTAAAACTAAATAAAATCTAAAATTTTAGATAAAAAACAAACAAAAATTAGTTGATGTATGACTTAATAAATAGAGTAGATCCAAAACAAAGGTAAAACTCATGGAAGGACAAGGTGCAAAGATTGGCAGTACCGCTATTATTTGGAGTTTAGCAACTGGAATGATGGCAATTTCAATTCCCATAGTTAAAATGACCAACACAGGAATTATACTTCCCGTGGCAGTTGTAATAGGAGTTAGCTTAAGTACGATCGCTATCTGGCTGAGTACCTGGATGGCATAAGGTTTAATATTTTATTCATGCAAGAGATACCATGAACTGTCGTTCACAACCCAGGGATGAAAATAACTTGGTTCTGACTCCTGACTTCTGACTTCTGACTTCTGACTTCTATTTTCAAGACAGGTATATTACTCAATCAGCAACATCTTAAATATTAAATAAAAAATTATAGGCTCTTCAGTTAAAACTATGCCAAATAGCATAATAATAACCATGCACAATAATTAGTTAATCCGTTGGCTATGGGTAGATTTAGCTGAATTTTTGATTGAATAGCTTACTAAGAAAACTGTATACTTAATCAGTAAATTAAAAATAGAGTAATTCGAGCGCAATCCTATCGAGAGATATATGCAGCACTCAGCTATGGTTTTTCATGATTAACGTTCTTGTTGTTGACGATCAGAATTTGACTCATCGGTTAATTGAAACCTATCTAAATTTAGCGTCAGATATTCAAATAATCGGTTTTGCCAGTGATGGACAAGAGGCAATAGAAAAAATTTCTCAGCTACAGCCAGACATTGTATTGATGGATGTTGAAATGCCAAAAATGGATGGTTTAACCGCTACCAAAATTATCAATCAACAATTCCCCCAAGCCAAAGTTTTAATTTTAACCGTTCATGATAATGAGCATCATTTGAGAACAGCTTTAGAAAATGGTGCTAGGGGATATTTTCTAAAAACTACCACTTCTCAAGAACTCATCAACGCAATTCATTATGTTGAACAAGGCTACTTTCAGCTTAGTGTGGAATTGACCGAAAAATATCTGCAAAAAATTATTATTACCAAATCAGAAGTCACAGAGATTTCCGAGATTAAACGTAAAGTTAACTACCTACACAAATCATTAAATCAATTAGACAAAAAACTTCAGCAAGACGTAGCGGATGATCTAGAGGGAGGAATTGAGCAGCAGATTGAAGAGATGCTAGAGAAGGAAATGGCACTGTTGAAAGATCGCGATTCTCATCTTCAATTTAAAGTCGATCGCCTGAAATATGCTCAAGAGCGATTAGAACAGAATCTTAAATATATGTTTAAAATTCAAATAGCCTGTATTGCTGTTGTTTTTTTGACAATTTGTTATCTTGTTTTTATCAAATTAAATTAATTTCTATTAACTTAAGTCTTTTTTCTGATGTTTAATATCACAAAGCTTCAGTAATTTAGATCGTTTCAAAAAGCTAAAGCTGGAAACTATCTTGAGGAATATACAACCTATTCTCAAGACAAAACTTTCATGACTGCCAAAAGTCGTTTCAACTCACCAGCCAATTCTCCCAAAAGAACTTTAAAGATTACCAATGGTTTTATGGGAGCTATCTTAGGAGCTGCGCTATTGTTGAGCGTCAACAACATTCGAGATGCCTTTAATATTTTTGAGAATCAACAGTTAATCTCCTTAGCATCTGCTTCAACATCTAGCAGTCAGTATCAGCCCATTCAGCTAGGAGTATCTGATAAGATTACTCAACATGACTTTAGGGAAATCGATCGCCTTGCTAAACAACTCAATTATTCAGGTTCTTCCGTAACAGAATTAGCAGATCTTTTAGAGCAAAATGCGGCTACAGAATTAGACAAAGCTAGAATCATTTATGCTTGGATTACCCAACATATTACTTATGATGTCCCTGCATTTCTCGATGCAGTAAATAACGATCGCTATCCTGATGTTAATCCTGCAAAAGTATTAGGCGATCGCATGACAATTTGTTCGGGATATAGTAATCTTTATCATGCCTTAGCTAAAGCGATGAATTTAGAATCAGCAATTGTAGTTGGTTATGCCAAAGGTGCAACTCCAGAAGAAGATCCTAGATTTCAAGACATTAATCATGCTTGGAATACGGTGCGGATTGATGGCGCTTGGTATTTACTCGATGCTACTTTTGGTGCAGGTTCAGTCAGAGAGGAAAAGTTTGTTCCAGAATACAAACCCTATTACTTTGGGACATCTCCTGAGCAGTTTATCGGCAATCATTATCCTCAAGATCGCGGCTGGCAATTATTAACTCGGAATTATACGAGAACTGAATTTGACAATTTAGCTAATGTTTCCTCTCGTTTCTATAATTTAGGATTGAAAACAGTTAGTCATCATCACTATCAAATTTATGCCTCAAATCGGCTCGATCTTAAACTAAAAGCGCCAAAAAATGTAGTTGCGATCGCCGAATTAACCCAAAATAATCAAGATTTAAGCAGCAGTACGATCTTAGTCAATCGTCAGTTAGAAAATATTGTAGTTAGTGTAGCGCCTCCTAGTGTGGGAACTTATAATTTAACTATTTATGCCAAACAAAAAGACGATCTAGGTGATTATGGTGAAGTAATTAGATACCAAATCGAAGCAACAAATTCTACGGCACAATTACCAAAAATATACGGTCATTTCCATCAATCTCAGGCAAGCCTGATTGAACCCCTATCAGCAGAATTAGCCGCAAACTGGTCTACCTATTTCAATTTAGTTGTCCCCGATGCGATCGACGTTCAGGTAATTAATAACAATGCTAAACAGTGGACTCCTTTGAACAAATACGGTAACTATTTTGCAGGAAACGTAGAGATTAAATCAGGTTCCACCGCAGTAGTTGCTAAGTTTCCTGGGGACGATCGGTATTGGCAGTTGGTTGAATATCAGGCAAAGTAAGAAACCCAATAAACGATTTAATGTTAATTATATTAATTGTTTGTATTAATTGTTTTTGGTTCAGGTGTATTTTTAATTGATGCTTGGTTGTTAAGCCATTAAGCTTAAAATATAATGCATCCATATTTTTTACCCTTTGTAGCGAATTATATTTAATTATAATGTGATACTTTAAGCCTTAGACAAAGGTTGGGTTAGCTTTGATTACTATCAATATCAGAGATATTTTATCTGCTTAACCCAACAATAATCAAACCGCTTCGCGCTCATCTTTGAGCTTATGGCTACAAACGAAGTTTGCTAAATTAAGACTTCAAAACCTTTTCCAAGGCATTAAGCAACAACAGCACATTTTCAGGACGAGAGTTGTAACCCATTAAGCCAATACGCCAGACCTTTCCGCCAAGTTCGCCCAAACCGCCAGCGATTTCGATATTGTATTCTGTTAAGAGCTTACGGGCGATCGCTTTGCCATCAACACCATCGGGGATTTTAACCGTAGTTAAGGTAGGTAGACGCAGTTCTTCAGCGACGTGACAGCTTAAACCAAGTTCGGCTAAACCAGACCATAACATCTCGGCATTGCGTTGATGTCTCGCCCAGCGTTCTTTTAATCCTTCCTCCGCGACAATGCGTAATGATTCCCGCAAACCATAGTTAGTATTGATCGGTGCAGTGTGATGATAGACTCGCTGTTCTCCCCAGTATTTCGCCAGCAGGGTCATATCTAAATACCAGTTGGGAACGGGATTAGCGCGGTTATGCAATTTTTCTACCGCACGGCGACTCATACTGAAAGGAGATGCCCCTGGAGGACAGCCTAATCCTTTTTGGCTACAGCTATATGCCAGATCGATGCCCCAATCATCGAGAAAAAGGGGAACACCACCCAGGCTAGTAACGGTGTCCACTAAAAGCAAACAGTTGTGCTGATGGCATAATTCGGCTACGCCTTCGAGGGGTTGGCGTGCGCCAGTAGAAGTTTCGGCATGAACTAAAGCTAAGATTGCTGGCTTATGGGTTTCTAGGTTACTTTTAATTTCTTCTAGGGAAAATACCTGTCCCCAAGGCTTAGTCATAGTTCGAACGTCTGCACCATATCTGGTCGCCATGTCTACCAGACGATTACCAAAATAGCCTTTTACACCGACTAAAACAGTATCCCCTGGTTCAACAGCGTTAGCTAAAGTAGCCTCCATCGCGGCTGTTCCCGTACCAGCTACGGCGATGGTTAATTCATTTTCCGTTTGCCAAGCATAGCGCAAGAGATCCCTAATCTCATCCATCAATGCCAGATAGGTTGGATCGAGGTGTCCCACGGGACTAACGCTGGTAGCCGCTAGTACTCTAGGATTGACGTTAGCAGGTCCTGGCCCTAATAACAGACGGGGAGGCATATCAAGCTGTTTGGTTTGGATGCGAAAGCGATCGCTTATCTTGTCTACTGTACTAATTCCTGAAGTTGCAACCATATCTTTTACCTCTAAACTGATTTTATTTATACTCATTGCTTAGTTTACCAATCGTTAGAGGCAATAATAGTCAGACAACTATTTCTAACTATCGAATGCAATCATAGTTTTCCGTAAAAATAAAGATCTTACGAACTGCCTTAGTCTTATAATGTGTCAGATCTGCGATTGGAAATAAAGCTGGGATGAATAAGAGAAATCTATTGTGGTTGACGATATTAATAACTGTGTCGATTATTCCCTTGGGTTGCCAAAAGATTGAGAATCTATCAACAGCCGACGCACAAGAACCAACCCAGACCTGTGGCTATGATATTGTCAAAACTTATCCCCACGATCCCCATGCTTTTACTCAGGGTTTGATTTACGATCGGGGAAATTTATACGAAAGTACTGGCTTACAGGGAAGATCGTCCATTAGAAAAGTCGATTTAACCACAGGCAAAGTTTTACAAATCAAAGATTTAGACGATCGCTATTTTGGCGAGGGAATGACTCTGTGGCGAGATCGACTAATTCAGCTTACCTGGGTATCGAAGACTGCTTTAGTTTACGATCAAAAAACTTTCCAGCAAATTAAAACCTTTTCTTATCCTACAGAGGGCTGGGGCTTAACTCATAACGATCGCGAGTTAATTCTGAGTGATGGTTCTGATACTCTATATTTTCTCGATCCAGATACTTTTAAACAAACTCGCCAGATTCAGGTACGAGATGGCAAAAATTCAATCGATCAATTGAATGAGTTGGAATATGTCAACGGAGAAATCTTAGCAAATATCTGGATGAGCGATCGCCTGGCGCGGATTTCCCCCGAGACGGGAGAAGTTTTAGGCTGGATCGATCTTACAGGAATTATCGATCCTCTACCTGCATCAAGAGATGCCGTCTTAAATGGTATTGCCTATGACGCGGAAAGAGATAGGCTATTGGTAACGGGTAAACTCTGGTCAAAACTATTTGAAATCGATCTGGTTTGTCAATAATTTTTTTGGGACTTACGTACCTGTCCCCAAACTTGGGGGACTTTTAAAAATATGTTTAAAACCTATGCATGAAGAACTAGAATCACTGCTTAACTTGGTATCTCGTCGAGGAATCGACCATGCTGAAGTCTATCAGGTATCGTCTCAGTCTCAACCAGTGTTTTTTGAAGGGAATCGACTCAAGCAGTTAGAAAGCTGCCAGTCTGTCGGTACAGCCTTGCGGCTATGGCGGGACAACCGACCTGGTTTAGCAGTGGCATATGGCAAAATTGAGCCTGAATTATTGATCGATAAAGCGATCGCCCTATCCCAGCTAAATAAGCCTGAAACCATCGAATTGGCGCCTCCCCGCCAAGCAAGGCACGATCTAACGGGGGTGGGGGCTTCAGTCAAAGATTTGATTGCGATCGGCAATGAAGCAATAATTAAATTGCGCGAAGAATATCCCGAATTAATCTGTTCGGCAGAATTGGAATTTGAACAAGAAAGCACTACCTTAATTAACTCTCAAGGACTTAATTGTCACTATGATGAGTCGGGTTTAAGTTATTCTTTAGGCGCTGAGTTGATTCGTGGGGAAGACTTTTTAGGGGTTTTTGATGGAGAATATAGTAAATCGGGATTAAATCTAGAGCCAATTATTGAACAGATTATCAGGCGGTTAGATTGGGCAAAACACAATGTTACTCCCCCCCAAGGAAACGTCCCTGTATTGCTGACTGCTAATGCGGCAACTTTACTCTGGAGTATTGTTTCATCTGCTTTGAATGGGAAGAGAGTTAAAGAGGCATCTTCTCCCTGGAGTAATTCAGCACAAAAGCTCGTCGTATCGGAAAAAATTAGTCTAGCTCAACTACCAGATCTACAGCCTTACGACTGTCCCTTTGATGATGAGGGAATGCCAACCCAGAAACTCAATCTGATTACTAAGGGAATCCTAAATCATTTTTATTGCGATCGCACTATCGCCAGGGAGTTAAACCTCAAACCAACAGGAAACGGCTTTCGTCCTGCCTTAGACACCTATCCTAGTCCATCCCTAGTTAATCTAATTGTGGCACCTGGAAACTATTCTTTCAGCGAGCTGATCGCCAAGCTCGATCGCGGTATTATCGTCGATCAGATGCTGGGGGGTGGTGCAGATATTAGCGGTGATTTTTCGGTTAATATCGATCTTGGCTATCGGGTAGCCAATGGCAAGATTACAGGACGAGTTAAAGATACGGCGATCGCTGGCAACGTCTATCGAATATTACAACAGGTAGTCGCTTTGGGCAGCGATTCTATCTGGAATGGCTCTTGTTTCACTCCTTCTTTGATCGTCGAAGGTATTTCTGTAGTTGCTTGATTTCTGACTAGGCAACCAATGTTTGACCATTAGGATAATCCCAATCGAATACCTGTAAGATTGCTGTCTGCAACATTTGTCTGCTGAAATAAATAACCAATTAGATATAGAGAGCCACATAAAACAATTAGTTGCTCACTATTAGTATCTGTATCAGATGGAAAAACTGAGTCTAAAGCAGTAAAAATATCTTCATAGACTTGAATCTTGTTTAGGTTCGGACAGACTTTCTTCGCCAAGGTAGCAAGTGCTTCTGGTTCGGCACTGCTATGATCTGGGACGGGAACTAAGTTTAGCTCATCTTCTGGCTTGAGGAGAACTTGAAAAATATCTTCGTGATCCTTAGTAGACAACATGCCCATGATCCAGGTAACAGGTTTATTTAGAGTATCTACATATTGTCTCAAAGCGATCGCCGCCGCAGGATTATGCGCTCCGTCGATTAACAGAGGGTGCTTGTTCCAGGTTGTCCACTGAAGTCTGCCTAGCCAGCGAGTTTTATTCATTCCTGTTTGGATTGCTATTTCGGGAATTATCCAGCCCTGCTGCTGTAAAATTTTGAGCGTCGAAATGGCGATCGCCGAATTGCTCAACTGTACCTCTCCGAGTAAGGGCAAGGGATATTCTATATCTTCAAACCTAGCCCATCTCACTTTGTTGTCGCTCCCATCATGGTAAGTTACGAGCTTAATCTCTACTGCTGGTTCTACCAAGGTTATCGGTGCAGCTAGTTCTTGGGCTTTTGCCAGCACCACCTCTTTGGCTGGGCTTGGTAGTTGACCAACCACCACAGGACAATGAGATTTAATCACTCCAGCTTTTTCCCCAGCAATATCTGCCAAGGTAGGACCAAGGCGTTGCCAATGTTCTCTACTCAGAGAGGTAATCACGCTAACTAAAGTGCTGTCCTTAACATTGGTAGCATCGAGTCGTCCTCCCAAACCTACTTCCATCACCGCAATATCGACCTGCGATCGCGCAAAATAAAGCCAGGCTGCGGCGGTAATCACCTCAAACTGTGTCGGGCTTTCAGTTTCTGGGTCAATAGCCAAGTGAATATCTTGCAATATTTCCCTTAATGCTGAGGTGGAAATAGGCTTTCTATTAAGCTGGATTCTCTCGCGCCAATCTACCAAATGAGGTGAGGTATAACGACCAACTCGATATCCTGCTTCCGACAGAATTGAGGATATATAGGCACAGACTGAACCCTTGCCATTAGTTCCTGCAACATGAATAATGGGTACTCGATCTTGAGGATTACCCAAGCTTTCTAGTAGTTTTTCAATTCTTTCCAAGCCTAGATTGACTCCAAAACGCTGAAAAGGATCGAGAAGCGAACTAATGGGATTTTCTTCAACTACCATGACCACAACTCCCTCAAACTATTGCGACATCAATAATCATAAACTAATGCCAGGTCGTAATCTTTAATCATGTTTAAATTAGGCAAAGATTATTTACTGGTTTCTCATCAGACCAAGTGACCTTTGGTCAAGAAACTAGATAAGATAGATAACAAAGTAGCAGTAGCAGATAATAATTTTTCATCAGAGCAAAGATTGCTGATTTATGGCACAGATAGAAACTAGAACCGAACCCATGATTCTCAACATGGGACCTCATCATCCCTCAATGCATGGCGTTCTGCGTCTCATTGTGACTCTTGATGGGGAAGATGTAGTCGATTGCGAACCAGTAATTGGCTATCTTCATCGAGGCATGGAAAAGATTGCCGAAAATCGTACCAACGTCATGTATGTTCCTTATGTTAGTCGCTGGGACTATGCAGCGGGGATGTTCAATGAAGCAATCACCGTTAATGCCCCAGAAAAGCTGGCGGGGATTGAAGTGCCAAAACGCGCTCAGTATATTCGAGTAATTATGCTGGAGCTTAACCGCATTGCCAACCATTTGTTGTGGCTTGGTCCATTTATGGCTGATGTAGGTGCGCAAACTCCCTTTTTCTACATCTTCCGCGAGCGAGAGTTGATTTACGATCTTTGGGAAGCTGCCACTGGACAACGATTGATCAATAATAATTACTTCCGTATTGGTGGGGTATCAGTAGATCTGCCCTATGGCTGGATTGATAAGTGCAGCGATTTTTGTGATTATTTCGAGCCTAAGGTCGATGAATACGAGAAGCTAATTACCAACAACCCTATTTTCCGTCGTCGGGTTGAAGGGGTTGGTACAATCAACCGTGACCAAGCAATTAACTGGGGTTTATCGGGTCCAATGCTGCGGGCTTCTGGGGTCAAGTGGGACTTGCGTAAAGTAGACCACTACGAATGTTATGACGATTTTGATTGGGACATACATTGGGAAACTGCGGGAGACTGTTTTGCCCGTTATCTGGTTCGAGTTCGCGAAATGCGTGAATCCATCAAGATTATTCGTCAGGCATTAAAAGGTATTCCTGGTGGTGCTTACGAAAATCTGGAAGCTAATCGCCTGGCAGAAGGACGCAAATCCAAGTGGAATGATTTTGATTACCAGTATATAGCCAAAAAAGTTGCCCCTACTTTCAAAATTCCCGAAGGTGAACACTATGTCCGTTTGGAAAGTGGTAAAGGTGAACTAGGAATATTTATTATGGGTAATGATAATGTCTTTCCCTGGCGTTGGAAAATTCGCGCCCCTGATTTTAACAATTTACAAATTCTGCCTGAATTACTCAAAGGGGTCAAATTAGCTGATATTATGCCGATTTTGGGTAGTGTGGACATTATCATGGGGTCAGTAGATCGCTAAAATAGTAAACTCAAGCTACATTTTTTTGGGTGGGTTAGCCCCACCTTTTTTATTCCCGTGGATTTAGGCTCAAATACTCGCGATCGCGATACTCTATTTGATGATGGACAAAGAAATAGCGATCGCTCTTTTATCTACAACTATTCTCTCTCAAATGACCGTCAAAATTTATCTTAAATATCGACCTGCGCTGAGTCACCCTAAAATTCTCAATGCTTATAACCAATCTGACGCAGTAAATTTTGACGCGCTTCAATATCTGCTTTAGTTTCTATACCTTTAGGAGAAGATCCGTCTACTACTCCCAAAATTCCTCTTCCCTGTTTGGTTTCAGCCACGATCGCTTCTACAGGATTAGCGGTGGCACAGTAAATATTGCAGACTTCTGGACATTGTTTGATGGCGTTGAGAAAGTTTATCGGATAAGCATCCTTGAGAAAGATGATAAAACTATGTCCCGCACCTAGTTCGATAGCGTTGGTAGTTGCCAATTCTGTTAGTGCTAGATCGTTTCCCGTCTCGCGAATTAGACAGTCTCCTGATGCTTCGCAGAAGGCAATGCCAAACTTTACCTGAGAGGATATTCCCACCATTATTTCATAAAGGTCTTCGACAGTTTTGATAAAGTGGGTTTGACCTAAAATTAGATTTACTCCTTCAGGAAAGTTTAGTTTGATTGTTTCAATCGTCATAATTAGCCTCCTACAAATTTATCAGCGTAGAACAAGTTAACTCCGCAACTTATCTAGAGCAGTATAGTCTTCTAGAGTTGAAATATCCCCCGTAACTTCTTCTCCTGAAGCGATCGCTCTTAAGAATCGACGCATAATTTTACCCGATCTGGTTTTGGGTAAACCTTTGGCAAATTTGATTTCAGCAGGACGAGCGATCGCCCCTATTTCATGAACCACGTGCTGTTTTAGAGCCTGAGTTAGTTCTTCCGTAGCAATGTAGTCTGACCTTAAAGTTACAAAAGCCACAAGCTCTTCACCTTTAATCTCACTTGCCCTGCCAACTACTGCTGCTTCAGCGACGGCGGGATGGGATACCAAAGCTGATTCTACTTCCATCGTTCCCAGTCGGTGTCCTGCAATGTTAATCACGTCGTCAACTCGACCGACAATCCAGAAATAACCGTCTTCATCCTTGCGCGCTCCATCGCCAGTAAAGTAGAAGTACTGTCCATCTTTGGGCGCGATTGGTGTCCAATAGGTACTTAAATAGCGGTCTGGATTGTGATAAACCGTACGAATCATGCCAGGCCAAGGCTGGGTAATTACCAGATAGCCACCCTGGTTGGCTGGGACGGGATTACCTGACATATCTACCACGTCGGCAACAATGCCAGGAAAAGGTAAGGTAGCCGAACCAGGCTTAGTGGGAATAGCCCCTGGTAAGGGAGTTAGCATTATGCCACCTGTTTCCGTTTGCCACCAGGTATCCACAATGGGACAGTTACCTCCACCAATGACGCGGTGATACCACATCCAAACTGAGGGATTAATCGGTTCTCCTACCGTTCCTAATAGCCGTAGAGAAGATAGATCCCTAGATAAGGGTAATTTTTCGCCAAAGGTCATCAAGAGGCGGATCGCAGTAGGTGCAGTATAAAAAATGGTCACGCCATATTTTTCCACCACATCCCAAAAACAACCAGGATTATCGGCGTGGGGCGCACCTTCATACATTACTGTAGTTGCGCCGTTGGATAGAGGACCATAAACAGTGTAGCTATGTCCTGTAATCCAGCCCACATCGGCAGTACACCAAAAGACATCCGTATCTTTGAGATCGAATGCCCACTTGGTAGTTATATGAGTATAGAGACTATAGCCCCCAACGGTATGAACTACTCCTTTAGGTTTGCCTGTAGTCCCAGAAGTATAGAGAATAAATAAGGAGTCTTCGCTATCCATCGGTTCGGCAGGACAATCGCCAGAAGCCCCGTTTTGCAGGTCTTGCCACCAGTAATCGCGGTCTGGCTGCATATAAATTTTCTGACCAGTGCGGATCACGACTAGAACACTCTTTACGCTAGGCACTTCCCCATTGGCTAAGGCTTTATCCACCTCTTTTTTAAGGGGAACAATCTTGTTTTTACGCCAGCCACCATCGGCAGTAATGACTACCTGGGCTTCAGCATCGAGTAAACGACCCTTGACCGCTTCGGCACTAAAGCCAGCAAAGATAACTGAATGCACTGCCCCAATTCTGGCACAGGCTAACATCGCGATCGCCGCTTCAGGAATCATCGGTAAATAGATCCCCACGCGATCGCCTTTAGTAACTCCTAGCTGCTTGAGGACGTTTGCCATCTGACAAACTGCTTGATGTAACTGGGCATAGGTATAGGTGCGTGAATCCCCTGGTTCTCCCTGCCACACTAATGCGGGCATATTTTTGCTGCTGGCTGTCAGATGACGGTCTAAACAGTTGTGGGTAATGTTGAGCTTACCGCCGACAAACCATTGAGCATGAGGAGGTTGCCAGTCTAATACCTTATCCCAAGTTTGAAACCATTGCAGTTCGCTATCTGCCAATTCTGCCCAGAAGCGTTCGGGGTTTTCCTCAGCGCGATCGCATAAATGCCGATATTCTTCGATACTTTTAATGTATGAAGCCTGAGAAAATTCAGTTGATGGTTTAAACAGGCGTTGTTCTTGTAGATTTGATTCTATTGTGGTTGAAGGCATAACTGCTACGTAGTAATTAAATAATTGAACTGACGATTATTGGTTCGCCACCCGCCAGAATTAGCGGGAAATGATGAGCGTTGGGGGAGTGCATTGCTTGAATGCCCAGATTAGCTCGATTGAGTAAATCTGCATGACTGGGGATTACTCGACCTTGACTATCTAAAATTGACTGATTGAAGTTGAAACCATTGAGGTTAAACGCCATTGCACCTATCCCAACTGCTGCACACCAGATGCCAATAGTCGGCACTGCTGCTAAAAGAAAATGAAAAGCTCGATGGTTGCCACTAGCAAACCAAGGAATAAGTAATCGACCCAAGAATCCATAGTGTCCCGCCATGTAGTTGTAGGTCACTTCCTGCTGACCGAACTTATATCCTTTATCGGCAGATTCAATTTCCGTAGTTTCTCGAATTAAAGTTGAAGTTACCAATGAACCGTGTAATAGCTGCCAATAACGCACCACCAAATACTCCCGCTACTCCTAACATATGTAGCGGATTCATTAAGATATTATGGTCGGCTTGAAACGCCAGCATAAAGTGAAAAGTTCCCACGATTCCCAAAGGTAGTCCTTCTGAAAAACTACCCTGACCGATAGGATAAACCAATAACACTGCCGTTGCAGCAGCTACTGGGGCAGAGAAAGCGACAGCAATCCAGGGACGCAAACCTTCGCGATAGCTAAGTTCCCACTGTCTACCGAGATAGCACCAGATACCAATCAAAAAGTGAAACACAATCAATTGATAAGCTCCACCATTGTAAAGCCATTCGTCTAGAGAACTAGCTGCCCAGATTGGATAAAAGTGTAAGCCAATAGCTGCCGAAGTTGGAACAACCGCAGCAGTAATAATATTGTTACCACCCAGCAAAGAACCAATTACAGGTTCGCGGATACCATCAACATCAACCCCAGGGGCAGCAATGAATGCACAGATGAAACAAATAGTTGCAGCCAGTAGTGTCGGGATCATTAATACGCCAAACCAACCAATATAGATACGATTGTTGGTACTGGTAATCCAGCGACAAAACTGTTCCCAAACACTAAGAAAGTTGCCTTGGGAACGTCGTTTAATTAAAGTATTCATGAGTCGAAATCCTCCTAATTAATACTTCGTCAAATACAGAAAAGTTAGTCGTTCAATTAAAGCTAGAGAAAACTAGAATCGAGTAACCGAGAGAACTCATTAGCGATTGACCAATAACATTCACAAGCGCAAGCTTCTAACTTTTCCCTGGAATCAATATGTATCAAGCCTCGTGTGTAACGAATAATGCCTCGCTCTTTAAATTGTCCTGCAAGAGCTGTTACTCCGCTTCGACGTACTCCCAACATCTGAGAGATAAATTCATGGGTTGCCTGAAATTCGTCTTTTTGTACATTGTCTCGTGTTGTTAGTAACCAACGAGCAAACTGCTGCTCTAGACGATGATGACGATTGCAGGCAGAAGTTTGACCAAGCTGAATGATACGGGCTTGAACATAGCGCAGCAGCAGACGGTGAAAGGCTCCTTGACGATTAAACTCTTCTTTTAGTCGCTCCGCAGCAATCCGATAGCTACCCCCCGCAATTTTAACGATAGCAGTAGAATTAGAGTACTCAGTATCAAAAACAATCGGTAATCCTACCATGCCTTCGTGACCAATGACTCCAATTTCTGTAGTTGAGCCATTTTTCATAGTCGCCACGGTCGAAATAACTGAACGAGAGGGAAAGTAAACATATTTGTGTCGATCTCCAGCATGGTAAATAATTTCACGGTGGAAAAGTTCTACTAACTTCAAATGAGGAACAAGACGTTGATAATCAACCTTCGGTAAGGCAGCTAGCAGCCCATTAATTGGTTTGGTTGTGTTTGGCGTAGTTGATAAAACATTCATCTGCAAAAATTTCCTAATTGATACTTGCTCGAACACGGTAAAGTTAGTCGTTAGTAAACGTCTAATTATTGACAAGCTTCAAGGCGACGCTTCGTTAAATACACGACTAATCTCCCATAATTAAAGCTTGGGAGAACCTGGATCGAGTAACCGAGAAAACTCCTGGGCAATCGACCAATAACATTCACAAGCGCAAGCTTCTAACTTTTCCTTAGAATCGATATGTATCAAGCCACGTTTGTAATGAATGAAGTTCCACTGACTCTAAATAAGGAAGAATACGTTGATAGTCTTCACCAGGCAGAGCAGCCAGTAGCCGATTGATTGGTTTGGCTAAGTCTGGCAAGGACAATAAAGTATTCACCATCAAAATCCTCCTAATTAATACTTGCTCGAATAAAGTAAAGTTAGTCCTTTAGGGTTTAAGGTGACGTAAGGAGCTAATTCTTTAGGACTAACCATCTTAATCTCGCTCGATGGGACTAATCTTTAACAATTAACTACCTTCCAATTTCACTTTGACTGATTTTTTGGGCGCGTCTTCTAATTTGGGAAGGGTAAGAGTCAGAACACCTTTTTTAAAGTCCGACTTAATTTCATCGGTTTTGATAGCTACAGGTAAGGGAATAACCCTTTGAAACTTACCGTAATGAAATTCTGAGTGGAAGTAGTTTTTATCTTTGTCTTCGGTTTTTTCTTCTGATTCGTGTTCGCCCGAAATAGTTACCCAATCTTCAGCAACTTCCACTTCTAAATCTTTGACATCGATTCCTGGAATTTCTGCTTTAAGAATCAATTCTTTTTCTTGTTCTTTAATTTCAACGGCTGGAGTCCACATACCTCCCATATTGTGTAATCCCATCCAGTTATTATCACCAGTAGAAAGCATATCTTCAAATAAGCGATCCATTTGTTTTCTCATGGTGCTTAGTTCGCGGAATGGTTGCCATTTGCTGAGTGTCATAATAGACCTCCATATATATTGTTTTTGATAGCTTTGTAGCTTTATCTTTAAATTAGAAAAATATTTTGAGGATGTTGTGAAGGTTCTTGGTTATTTGTCCAGAAGTCTAAACAAATCATTCTTACTACTTGCACTATCAGAATATTTTCCTTTGACTGAACTTTAGTGTAATAATGGCAACTAATTTATCTATAGACCCCGAATTACTCGAAGAAGCTCTTAAAGTTGGTGGTTTCGGTACAAAGAAAGCTACAGTACGAACAAATTATTGATGCTGACTATGAATTTGCTGCGGAGTATTCAAATATCTGTCGCCGTGAAGGAATCCAAGGTTCTCACGTTGATTTTTTGATATGTGCAGTTGCCAGCAGATTAAAAATGGCGATATATACTAGCGATCAAGATTTTACTTTTTATTCTCAGCATCTTCCTATTTCACTATATAGAGAAAGTTAAACGTTGAATTGTCTAATTCTTCGATCTTTAATTTAGGCGATCGCGCCAATTAAACAAGTAAATGTACGACTGAAAAAAGCTTTTTCAACATAATCTTCTCACCTGCTGGTATGAAGCAGTTATCAACTCCTTTCAGTCTTAAATTAGCAAAATAGTTTGAGAAGGCTGTGAAGATTTTTCACAAAAGAGGATCTACTTTGATCGTTATTGTTTTAACTTCTGTATATTCAAGAAGACCGTATTCTCCAAGTTCACGACCAATGCCAGATTGTTTGAAGCCACCAAATGGGGCAGCAGAATCGATCGCATCGTAACAATTAACCCAAACTGTGCCAGCGCGGAGATGATGGGCTACCGTGTGAGCTTTATTAATGTCTCGCGTCCAGACGGCAGCAGCTAAACCATACTTGGTGTCATTGGCTTGAGAAATTACTTCATTAATGTCTTTGAACTTAATAACTCGACTGTTGTGATTTAGATTGGCGATC
This sequence comes from uncultured cyanobacterium, assembly GCA_963724445.1. Classification (GTDB taxonomy): domain Bacteria; phylum Cyanobacteriota; class Cyanobacteriia; order Cyanobacteriales; family Xenococcaceae; genus Waterburya. The sequence goes on from CAVRWR010000122.1 coordinate 38,867, forward strand.
GCTATAAAAAAATCAAGCAGACACCTCCTTGCGTTGTTTGGCAAATAACCGCGAAAAGACCTCGACAGCAGATTGACCCTGCTCTAGTTGCTCGTGAGCCAACAAAATAAGTTCTTCGATCAGTCTCTGTCCTTGTTGACGACATACTTCCCCAATGGTTTTGATGGGGTGTGAGGGAATTTTCCCTCTGCCTGGTATCAATGAAGAGGGTAAACAAGCCAGATGCAGGAGTGAATAGGCCACGAACACCAGACACCAATGTTACTGAGATGGCTTCAGTGCTGCGCATACGATATTCATCCAACCCTAGATGTCCCTATACTCGTCTTGATAGAAGGTTTCTATGGGCCAACGTTGTATGTAACTAGCCAGGATTTTCTGAGCTGACCAATCAGTTCGGTTGCTGACCAAGACGGCATAAGTTCCCGTCAGTTCAGGATTTTCAAAACTGATGACCAGACGCACTTTTCCCAATCCTGGAACTCGTAAGCTTCGAGTAAAGCACCAGTAAGACTTCTCTCCCATCTTGACTTTTCGGTAGGCGTTGGCAGGAATCAGTGGCACTAACTCCTCGACTTTGATGTGAGGACCTGTTAAAGTCATCGGTTGCCCCGCTTCATCACGGAGCACAAAACTGTGAACTTCGAACTTCCGATTCTTTTTGAGCAGACTGACCCAATCCAACTGATACTCTTTCATGGTGGCTACGATATCGGGTGCCAGATACCAACTGTCCATCAACACCGTAGTGAAGGGGAGTTTTCTACTCCTGGCTTGTTCAATTAACTCGACGGCTAAGGCAATTTTAGTCGGAAATTGAGAGTGTAACTCATGAAATTCTGGAGCTTTAAGTAGGGTCTCATCTACCAACTTGTGAAGTTTTTGCCGTTCCTTTTTCTGTTTGGGAATTTCTAGTATCAGGGAAATGCTTCTTGACAAATTCTGACCATCGAGTGATTTCCTCGTAGCGGCGATAGATTCGCAGGTCAGCGGGAAAACGGACGGCTCCTGACAAGTAGTGGCTCGTGACCAGATTATGTGCCAAGGGATAAGACTGGTTTGAATGATTGTAGTGTCGAGCAACATACTCGAACAGACTTCCCACATGTTCACACAAAGTATCATCCAAAAGGAGATAAGATTCCTGGGCCGAAAGTCGATGGCTCGCTGTCTGGGTTAACAGATACTTAATCCGTTGCTCGGTTAGTTCTTCTCCTACTCCAAGGGGCTTGAGAAAAAAATCGGGACAGGTTGGTCTTGTCTGCGCTGTCTAAAATGCAGCGACTAATGTTAGCCAGACTTTTGTTCGGCAGTACCATTAAGCCCGTCAAGTAGTTCTGAAAGTGCCGAAACTGGCACTGGTTCTCGAATAGATGGCAAAAGGCTTCAGCATGAGTAGTGACAATTGGTGCTGGTTTGACTATCGGCAGTTGCATCTTTCTGTGCTTTGGTCGGCAAAAATCTCTGAGGTTATTTAACCACACTAGATGTCAGATAGGGAAATGGCTAGGGCAAATCACAACAGTCGAGTAAATTACAGGAGATAAATTATGAGCGATTTAGTTGTAGTTGGTTTTGATAACGCACTTAAAGCCGATGAAGTCTTACATAAGCTGGGAGATATGCAGAAAGAGCATCTTGTCGATCTAGAAGATGCGGTAGTTGTCATTAAGAATGAAAAAGGTAAGGTTAAAATCAAACAAGCATACGATCTAGTCACATCTGGTGCGATTGGTGGTGGTTTCTGGGGTTCGCTAATCGGACTTTTATTTTTGCATCCCTTGTTAGGAGTTACGGTAGGTCTTGCTACTGGAGCTTTGAGCGGTGCTTTGATGGATGTAGGTATCAACGATGAATTTATTACCGATTTGGGCAAAACCATTGAACCTGGCACATCAGCTCTTTTTCTTTTAGTACGCAAAGCTACTCCAGATAAGGTTCTAGATGAACTTCGTCCCTACGGTGGCAAGATTGCTCAAAACTTCTCTGTCGAAATCAGATGAGGCAAGCTTAAAGGCTGCTTTTGAAAAAGCCAAAGCGTAACAATCTTATTTCATTTATTACCAAAAGCAAACCAGAAGGATTTCTTAGCTTTTGGTAGCATCATTTTATGAACAGTATCTTTGAAAAAATCGCTATTTTTATCGGCGTAGTGGCAACGATTGTCGTTAGTTATTGGCTGGGTCAAGCATCATATTCTTGGATGCCAGTGGCAGCTACAAAAGAAGCACAGCACGTTGACGATCTATTTAGTTTCCTAGTAGCGTTGGGCGCGTTTGTCTTTTTTGGCGTTGTCGGCACGATTGGCTATTCAATTATCACCTGTCGGGCTGCTCCAGATGACTATAGCGAAGGACATCCATCCAGAGGAAATAATACCTTAGAATTCCTCTGGACTGCCACTCCAACGATTTTAGTACTGTGGATTGCTTGGCAAAATTTCCATATTTATAGAATGCTAGATATTGAAGGGTTGAATACAGTTCTAGACTTCAATGCTTCGGCTGACAATAATTCAGCAGCAACTTTAGTGGCACAAACAACAGGAAAACCAATAGAGGAAATTGAAGTAACCGCCAAACAGTGGGACTGGACTTTTCGCTATCCCCAAGAAAACATTACAACTTCTGAGCTACACCTACCCCAAAACAAGCCCGTGAAACTTGTCTTTGAATCAGAGGATGTGATCCATGGTTTCTACGTCCCCGAATTTCGCTTTAAACAGGATATTTTTCCCGCTCGCACTATCGATTTTACCTTTACACCCATATTGGAAGGTAAATATAAGCTCCACGATTCTCAGTTTAGCGGCACATATTTTGCCCTCATGGAAGCAGATGTTTATGTAGACTCTGCTGAAGCTTACAGTCAATGGTTGCGCTCCGCTAGTAACCAAGCAGCAAAACCCAACTTAGCAGCTACCGAACACGCCCATAAACCCCAACAGCTAATCAAAAGTCATTGGCAGACTGTAGAGCCTTATATGCCTTTAGTTGCCTTAGAAATTGAAAACTGATGATACCTATTAAATTAGTTCTGAAATTGCTGTTCTGATTTCTTCCAGCTTAGAACAATTCAATTTAGCCTGAACCTTTAAAACTTTGTTTTGTAGTATCGAAAATGGCTTGTCTACTCTAACTGCGCTTGTTAGGGGCAACCTACCGCTTTCTAGATCTTCGTCACCAACAACAACTTTATATTTTGATTTAGATAAGTTTGATGTCATTGCCAAAACAACAGTATCAAGCTTTTTAGCTAAAGAATATCTTGTCAATTAAACTTCAATCCAAAATATGACCATCAACTCGAACATCCCTAGCCTGGACAATGCTAAAACTGAAAATAATAGCCCGAAACGTTACTTTAGCTTTAGTACCGACCACAAGGTTATTGGCATTCAATATATAGTCACCACCTTTATCTTTTTCCTGATCGCTGGCATGATGTCGATGATTGTTCGTGCGGAGTTGATTACCCCCGTATCGGATTTAGTCGATCGCTCTTTATACAACGGCTTGTATACCCTTCACGGTACGGTGATGATCTTTCTTTGGATTATCCCTTCCCAAGTAGGCTTGGCTAACTATCTAATTCCTTTGATGATTGGGGCAAAGGATATGGCATTTCCTAAGTTAAATGCGATCGCTTTTTGGATTATACCCGTAGCGGGAATTTTATTGATATCGAGCTTTTTATTACCTAACGGTGCAGCACAAGCGGGATGGTGGTCTTATCCTCCCGTAAGCGTTCAAAATCCTTCTGGCAACTTCATTAACGGCGAATTTATCTGGCTGTTGAGCGTATTCTTGCTCGGAATATCTTCAATTATGGGGGCAGTCAACTTTGTCTCGACTATTGTACGGATGCGCGCCCCTGGAATGACTCCTTTTAGGATGCCGATTTTTGTCTGGACGGTACTCAGCGCACAGCTATTACAGCTCCGGCGCTGTTCAAACTAGGGTTACACTTTTGGGGAAAACAACCCAATTTAGTAGAACATATGTTTTAAACCATTGCTCAACACCAAGGAGATGAGAGATACTAATAAATCAGGTCAACACGGTGGTTGGATATGCTGGGGAAACCCCAGCATACCCAACCACCGTCAAAATTAGGCAAATATAGCAGTAAACTGAGTGAATCCATCTAATCGTGTAGCTTATAGTCTTCATCCTCTTCAGCGTCAAGAATTAGCGGTTAAAGCCTGATCAAAAAAGTCAAAAATCAGCCATCTAGCTCACGAAGAGGGAGTGAGCCGTAAATTCCTCTACCAACAGCAAGATATTGCCCAAAAAGCATTGAATACTGCCTTTGACAAGTCAGAGCGAGAGAATGAAGTGCTGTATTATCTTCCTGTCACTCAAAAATGGATATTCCAGTTGATTCTGGCATTGATTCTGATTTGTCACTGTTCTTATCGAGGTGTAGTCGAACTATTAAGGGATTTATTCGATTATTCTCTCAGTATCGGCACGATTCATAATCGAATCAATGAAGCAGTTCAAAAAGCCAGAAAAATCAATCAAGCTCAAGATTTATCGTCTATTAATGTGGTATTACTGGATGAACTATTCCAAGGCTCAAGACCAGTGTTGACAGGAGTGGATGCTGATTCAACCTACTGCTTCTTGCTCTTTAGAAGTGTCACATCGAGATGAAGATACCTGGGGATATTATTTACTCGAAGCCGAGTCACAAGGATTGAATCCCGATTACACCATAGCTGACGCGGGAAAAGGAATTAGAGCAGGACAAAAAGCTGCTTGGGGGGATATTCCTTGTCATGGAGATGTGTGGCATATTTTTGACCAGTGTGAAGCTTTGTGCCGTAATTTAGCCAAAAAAGCCCAAGGAGCTATCACCCAAAGGTCAAAACTAGAACAGAAGATGGAGGCAGCCAAATTGCAAGGCAAAGGAAATAAAATATCAGCCAAACTAACTCAAGCTCGCCAAAATGAAGCTGAACTGCTCAATTTAGTCGCTGATCTCAAAATCTTGCTTTGTTGGCTCAGAATTGATATTTTGTCCTTGGCAGGCCCTGAGTGGCAAGAACGACTGGAATTAATGAATTTCATTATCTCAGAACTCCAACAAAGGGAAGACCAAGGCCACAAAGGGATTAAATCTTTAAGAGTGGCTTTATCGAATCAAAAAGCGGATTTATTAGCTTTTGCAGCAAGTTCTAGACCAGAAACTAGCGGATATTGCCCAAAAATTCAAGATTCCTCTATCTCAGGTACGTTCGGTTTGTTTGTTAATGAAGAAGTCTTTATCATCGAACCTTTAGTTCAAGCCGCGTGACTGAAAGAGTTGGCAAAAGTCCTACGGAATTGATGACAGGTAAAAAACATCCACATTGGTTAGAAATGTTGGATTTTGAGCTTTTCAACAAACCTGAAAACTAGGTTTGTACCGTAATACTTTTGTCCTATATGTCAAGTCCAAGTTTGGCTTAATTTGTGCTGCATTTGTTACCCAAAATACCCCTCTTTTGAACAACGCCATTTTTTGTTGATGTATGCAGTTTGGGTTTTTGTTTCTAGAAGCCTAGATTTATCCTGCCTTGAAAACAGAAATAAATAGACAATACTGAAGAATAAACTAAAAATTAAGTTTTAGCCTTCTTTTAAGCCTCGATATGCTTTTGCTAGATCAATATTTCGTCTTCATCTTCCACTAAACCCGCAACCAGTTCTTAGCAATTAACATTCCTGAAGAAATGAGAGGAATAAAAAGCTTTTACGGCAAATGGCAAATTGAATAACTTTTGACTTCCTCCTCGCCCTCCGCTCCTAAACGTCGCTAAAGAACGAGGAGGAAGTCAAAGATCTTGTGGACGATATTGAAGTAATTTTTGCTCGAACCAATCAGTGATGCAATCGCATTTTTTTTGACTTTTCACACATCCTCTTATTATTAGGACTCAGCATGAACGACTTCACTTAATGCTTCATCAATCACAGCATCACTGACACCTCGACGCTTCAAACTTGCTACTAAGGCTGTCACTGTATGGCTTCTCAAATCGTTCTAAATCAAGGCGCAAACATTGACCGATATAAGCACGAATTAATGGCTGATAACCTGAAAAGCCCAATAATGGAGCGACTTTTTTAAATCTTCAACAACATCTTCGGGCATACGGATCGTTACGCTTGAATCATGGGACGGTTTCAATCCAATCGCTGCTTTAGTGCTTCAATCTTCATACCTTGCTCTCTCCTGACGAGTTGCTTTTCGTGCTGAAATAATCCGAATGACATTCTCTTCACGCTCAATGTGAACCACATACAGTAGATTCCACCGAGTATCCAGCCCAATCACAGCATCACGTGCTTCCTCATTACGGCTGGCATCAACGACAACTAGAAATGGGTCAAAGAAGGATTCAGCAGCTTGCTGAAAAGTAACCCCATCATGATTTGTGGGATTAATCCGCGCTTTTTCGTCGTCCCATATAAAAGTAATACCATTGAACACGAAGTATACGTCCATGCTCCCCAGTATAAAGAAAATGTATTTACAATGTCAATACGCTGCCCGCCAAAAGTTGGGCGTTGCTGAATAAGTAGTGGATTAAGCAGGAATAGGGATTTGTTTAAATCTTAAATAATGCGTCGAAAGTTTAACGGAATACTTCAGCATGG
>CAVRWR010000123.1:0-15440 GCA_963724445.1 uncultured cyanobacterium
CTATCCCACATTCAGCAGCCCCACAGATGAAGTAGGAAAGAAACATGGTTTCGTGAGAATAAGCACCCGAATAAGAAGCTAATTAGACCTATGGGAGTGGCAAGAAATAAATACAATGGAATTTGTAGAAAACCCTGACTCTTGGTCTGAGCCAAAATGTTAACAGGAATAGAAATTAAAACGATTAACCATCTAGGAATAGTTGCGGGAATAATTGATGAACTAAAAATCGTAGATCTCATCAATCAAGAACTAGGAATAGATGAACAAGAAATAGTCAACTCAGGGGAAATTGTCAAAGCAATTATTCTTAATGGATTAGGATTTGTTTCCCAGCCACTATATTTATTTCCGAAATTTTTTGAAGATAAAGCCACAGAACATCTTTTAGGAGGAGGAATATTACCAGAACATTTAAATGATTATAAAATAGGCAGAGTAATGGATAAAATATACGACTATGGATTGTCAGAATTATTTCTGTTAATTGCCTTGACAGCAGCGAAAAAATATCATATAAATCTCGAATTTTCTCACTTAGATTCAAGCTCTTTTTCAGTTCACGGTCAATATAAGAGAGATAAATATTTAGAAAATAAATTAACCAATAATGAATTCAATCAAGAGATAGAACCAATACCAATTACCATAACTCATGGTTATTCAAGAGACCATCGACCAGATTTAAAACAATTTATTTTAGACTTAATCGTAACAGGAGATGGCAATATACCAGTATTTATTGAAGCAGCATCAGGAAACCAAAGTGATAAAAAAGCTTTTGGAAAAATAGCTCAAGAATATAGAAAAAAACTGGATTTAGACACAACTATAGTAGGAGATAGTGCCTTATACAGCAAAGATAACTTAGGACTACTTAAGCAAATCAAATGGCTAACCAGAGTCCCTCTATCGATTAAAGAGGCCAAAAATTTGGTAAACGAGCTATCATCATTAGAATTTGAAAAAAGTGAAATTGAGGGTTATTCCTTTGTTGAAAAAAACAGTAATTATGGAGGAATATCCCAAAGATGGTTAGTAGTAAAAAGTGAAGCTAGAGCGGAATCTGACAAAAAGTCTCTAGAGAAAAAAATCACGAAAGAAAAGGAATTAACAAATAAAAAACTAGCTAAATTATTAAAGAAAAATTTTGCCAATTCTACGGAAGCAGAGTTGAGTTTAAAGCAGTTACAATCAAAACTAAAATATCATCTAATTTCCCAGAGCCAAATCATAGAGAATAATGTTAATAATCAGAATAATACTTATCAAGTAACAGGAGAAATTCAGTCAAATTCTGAAGTAATTGAATCTTATAAAAATCGGGCAGGTAGATTTATTATTGCGACTAATCGTTTGGATTATGAGTCATTTACTGCTGATGAAATGCTTAAAAAATATAAAGAGCAACAAAATGTAGAAAGAGGTTTCGCTTTTCTCAAAGATCCCTTATTTTTTGCAGATAGTATCTTCTTAAAATCCCCGTCAAGAATAGAAACTATGGGGATGCTTATGGGTTTGTGTTTAATGGTTTATTCTTTAGGACAAAGAGAGGTTCGTCGTCAGTTATTTGAAGCAAAAACTGGCATCCCCAATCAGTTGGGAAAATTAACAGCACGACCGACATTACGCTGGATATTTCAATGTTTTCAAGGAATTCATTTATTGGTTCATCAAGGAATTAAACAAGTTGTTAATCTAACAGAAGAACGTTTATCAACTCTCAAGTTTTTTCCCTTATCTTGTCAAAAATATTATATTTTATCTGGGTAATTGATTATTCAAGTTTTGCCACAATTAAATTCAATTAATTCACGAAATCAGTCAGGCGTGGTAATTATTTTTCTCTTGATGACAAGAGCCCGTATGGGTTTAATTCGGGGAAGAATTCTCATTAAGTAAAAGTTCATGAGAATTCTTGCCTGGCGAATTGCTAAGTTAGCGGAATAAACACGCTAACTTGTCCCTGATTTATTCAATTAATCTTTCTCTTCAAGATAAAATACGGGTTTTGGGCGATTTCTCTCGTATTTCATCTGTGGGGCTGCGGAATGTGAGATACAAAATACCTAAAGTGTCAGTCTGCCCATTCTGCAACTGTAAAAATAAGTCTGCATCGGTGTGATGGAGAGCATCAGCCTCAGAAGAACGGCTAGGTGGTTCAGAAGGCATATAATAACGATAAGATATGACATTATGACATTTTCACAAGGCATTTGTATAACCTTTCTCAAGGTTAATCCTAACTAGATTTAAGATCTTGTCCTTCCAGACATAGATAAAACTTAATGCAGGTACGCAGATTATTAATTATTACCTGGTTCTAACGGATTTTGTGGGTAGTATAAATACTCAGGATAATTGAGCTTGAATGACAAACGAAATCTAATTGAGTAAAGTCAACAGGCACGATCATTGACTTTTAGTCCAAATTCAAGCATGGCAGTTTCTATCAGAGGAGATAAAAGCATTTGTTTACCCGTTAGCAGTGAAGGGCAATATCGACAACTAATCACTAATAACCCCAATTTTAGAGCTTATCTACTGCAACTTTATACTAAGTATCCAGAAATTTTGACCGCAGAAATGGACCAAGGCTTCTGCTTCCATGATTGGGTAGTCTCCAGTAAACAGCAACTCCCGATGCGCCGAATCAAACTGAAAGAAAACTCAGAGGTTTATCAATTGCGTCCTGACTTTATTATGCCCTATATGGTGGGAAAAACTTACGAAATAGAGAAGCCAATGTATTTAAGACAATTTGGCGTCCCCTTTGAGGCGATCGCTTACGTTTTCGGTCGTAATCCTATGTATTGGTATCGTATTTACCTCTCCCTAGGTCGAGCCTCTATTGTCGGAACCACAATCAAAGACCCTCAGAAACTGCCTCAACATCTGGTAGCCGATGAAAAACATACTTGGTTGGCGGGAAAAAGAGTTTATCTGCCGACTACTGTAGCATCTATGCTGTATTTTAGGAGTTAGTTTCACTGAGTCAGCTAGTGCTGAGGCTTTAACTAAAGGATATGGAGAATTTAAAACTGAAGCTCGTCTTCTCGACCCCAATTATAATCCAGTTACAGTCAATATAGATGCTTGGGACGGACGTCGCCGTTTACCGATCTTAATGGCTTCCGATACCATGAAAATTGGCTGCACAATTTGCTGATTGCTAGTTCGATGAACGGACGTAAAACGCTTCAAAGTAGTTGACCCACAAAATCCGTTAGAACCAGACCGCGTCTAGTTTGTAACCTATCTCAAAGCGGTAACAATTGTCACAGGATTAAGCGGGGTCAGACGGGTTAAATGACCGATCGGTATAGAGCGTGATATCTGTAGCTGTAATAGTCGATATTGCCAATTATGATTACTCAACCAATTAATTGCCTGTAATTGATATTCGATAGTCGCGAACGCCATGACGATCGAACCGTTTTTAGTTAATTTCTGACTACAGATAGGCAAAATATCAGTTAGGTTACCGCCACTGCCACCAATAAAAATGCGATCGCAATCGGGCAAATCCAATAGTACATCTGGGGCTTTGCCGTTGATGCTAGTAATATTATTTACCTGAAATCTTTGGCTATTTTTCGTAATCAAGTTTGAACCCATGCTAGTTTTTTCCACGGCAAATATCTTAGCAGAAGGACACAGGCGGGCTATTTCAATTGATACTGAACCTGTACCTGCACCAATATCCCAGACCGTCTGGTTCGGTTGCAGGGCTAGTTCCCCTAAAATAGCTAAACGTACTTCCTTTTTAGTAATTAAACTAGGGCGATCGCTAAAGCTAAGGAAGCTACTGTCAGGTAAGCCTATTAACGGTAATTTTGTTAGATCTAATTCTGCTTGTGCCTCACGGATTAAAATCAAAACGTTGAGAGCAGAAAAATCTGCTTGCTCTAATTTGCTAAATTGGAATATTTCTGCTGGAGGAAAATGAGCGATCTTTTCGGTAACATCTCCTAAGTTTTCGCAGACATGGAAACTGTAACTAACTGGTAATTCTAGAGCTAATAAAATACGGGCGATCGCTGCGGGATGATTATTGCCATCGGTTAGGATGGCAATCTTTTCTTTTCCCTGTTTTAAAAGCTTGACTAACTCATCGGTAGAACGTCCATGAACGCTGATCGAATTAGCATCCTGCCAGGGAATTTTGAGGCGATTAAAAGCTAACTGTATCGAGCTTAAATGAGGATAAAATTTAATTTCTGCTGCGGGAAACTTTTCTAATAATAATCTACCCAAGCCAAAGAATAGCGGATCGCCACTAGTTAAGATAACTACTAAATGACAGTCTGATTTTAGTTGGGCGATCGCCTCTATGCCAGAATTCAACTGAGCAAACTCTAACTTTTCTGCGGAATGCTCGGCAAAATAGCTTAGGTGACGTTTACTCCCCGCTAAAATAGTCGCCCGATTTACTATCTTTTGGACATTTTTGCTTAATCCTTGCCTACCATCTAAACCAATCCCAACTACAGCAACTTTCACTTATTAACTACTAATTATTTGCGAAGCTTATCCTTTAGGACTGACTACTTGTTTTCAATTTGATTCCGACTTATTACTAAACAAACGATAAGCAATATATAGAATAAAGCCGAGGACAGCAATGCTCACCACACTGCTCACAACGTGCAGCACTGCCCCTAGAATAGAAAAGCCCAACCAAACTCCTCCAATCGCCACTGCCACTTTGCCAAATTTGGGCAGACGATTGAAAAACTCTTTACTAGTATCGATCCAACCTTGTACTTGGGCAGAAGGCTTGATTTCGATCTCAGGCAAGACTTTAGGGGTGTCAGAAAAATTAGAGTCAGCCTGCTGATTTAGCGCTGCTTCCATCTCATCTAGCTTACTTTGTATATCGCGTTCGGGAAAACTCATGACTATTCAATCCCCTGAGTGTAAGTGTATCTATTAACTTTAGGGTAGCAAACAAATTGTCATTGGAGATAGTAGAAATTCCCGCTCAAGTGATAATCATACTACCAGAGTATGATTGAGTAACATATAGAAAGATCCCATATTAAATGTTAATACTAGATACGGACAAACTAACGGTTAGGAATCATGTGGAAAGCGATATTGTTTGATTTAGACGGTACGTTAGCTGATACGGACTCAATACACTTTGCCGTATGGCAAGACATTTTAATTCGGTACGATCTCGACATCGATCGAGCTTTTTATCGACAACGAATCTCTGGCAGAACCAATTCTAAAATTATCAAAGATATCATCCCCCAGTTATCTTTGGAAGATGCTTGGAAATTGGCAACAGAGAAAGAAGAAACCTATCGTCGTCTGGCAAATTCATTGTTACCAACTCCTGGCTTGGATAAGCTAATTGACCTAACAGATCGAGCATCGATTAAAAGAGCAGTTGTCACCAACGCACCAGAAGAGAACGCTATTTATACTCTCAAAGTACTACGTTTGACTGATACATTCCCCACCGTCATCATGGCTAAAGATGCTCCTCCAGGAAAACCCGATCCTGCACCCTATCAGTTGGCTTTGAATCGTTTAATGGTAAAAAGCAAAAGAGCGATCGCGATTGAAGATTCGGCGGCGGGGATTCGTTCGGCAGTTGGTGCAGGTATTTACACGATTGGAATCACTTCGAGTCATCCAGCCGAAGATTTACTTGATGCAGGGGCAAGTATGACCATCAAAGACTTTAACGATCCACAGCTATGGCAATTGTTGGAGCGTAAAATTAGAGTAGTTAGTTAATATTACTCTTTATTTCTGATAATGTACAATTGCAGATAGCCTCGAAACCAAATTTATTATGACTGCCATTAATATTTCTGCATTCATAGATAAAATAAGCGATTTTAACTTAGAGAAGTTATGTGCAGATAATCCTGAAATTCGATTTGAAACTACCCCTCAAGGAAGATTAATTGTCATGTCGCCAACAGGAAGCGAAAGTGGGAAATTAAACGGAGATTTATTCTTTCAAGTCGAATTGTGGAATCGTCGCTATAAACTAGGAGTTACTTTTGATTCTTCTACTGGGTTTAAACTATGCAATGGTGCTATTCGTTCCCCTGATGTCAGTTGGGTAGAAAATGCTAAATGGGATAGCTTAAGTAAGCAACTGCAAAGAAAGTTTGCCCCTATAGATCCTGATTTTGTTATCGAACTAATGTCCCCTACTGACGATCTAGCAGAACTGCAACAGAAAATGCTCGAATATAGATCCTGTGGGGTTAGACTGGGGTGGTTGATTAATCCTGACGATCGAGAGGTGGAAATTTATCGTCCTGATGTAGCAAAAGAAATTTTGGGCAATCCAACTAGTTTATCTGGGGGTAAAATATTACCCGAATTGACTGTAGATTTGTCTGCAATCTTTTGATTGGGTGCGATCGCAGTCATAACACTATAAAGCTACTGTTTTATTACGCACCTTAAGCTGTTCCAAAGCCCCAATTGCCGATGCCCAGGATTAGCCCGAACAATCCGAAAGCGATCGCCTGTAGCACATCTAAATCATCATCTACAGTGAGAATGGTGGGTTTAGCCATAGTTAGGTTGGGGTTTAGGGTTCAGAATAGATAATTAAGCCTTATGAGCGTTAACTGTATGAACTACTTGGTAGAGATGATATTCGTTCTCGGCAATACCTTCCCAGTAAGGTTGAGCTTGACTAAAGCCTGGTTGTTGAGCTAATTTGGCGATCGCTTCTTCGCTATCCCACTGTCCATAGTTAATTACGCGAGTTCCGTCTAAACTACGATGAAAAGTAGCAGAGATTAGTCCTGGTTGCTCCATTGCAGGCTTAATATGTTCTTTTGCCAACTCAATCATTTGAGGTTGATTTTCCGCAGGCATACTAAATTCAGCAAAGTGAGTGACATATTGCCCTTCTTTGATCTCAGGAATACCTACTTTTGATTCAGAAGTGACAATCTCATAAACATGGGAGTCAGGAGTATCAAATTCAAATAACTTAGCTGCTTTTGCTTGTACCTGCTGGTTATTTCTAAACGCTGTAAAAGAATCCATGTCTGACCATTGAGCATAGTTAGCTACTTTCAAACCATCAGTACTCTGGTGCAGATTAGCTGACACAAAACCAGGTTGGGTTTTTACGGTTTCGAGAAACTCTTGAATCGCTTGAATTAAATCTTGCTGCTGTTCTGGTTTGACTTTAAAAATAACGATTACAGTAGTCAGATTGTTATCTAATGAAAGAGTAGTCATGATCTAAATTAAGGTGTGATAAATAGCATTTCCATCACAGATAACTGTTAGGATTATCTAGATTTTGTTTCTGAGACGCTGATATTTTTTAATATACTTTAGACGCAGTTAGGTATCAACAATACTGTTTAACCCAGTTAACCCAACAAAATCAAATAATTCTGGATCTGCCAAGTGAGAAGGAGATACGTTTTGTAGGCTATGAAACAGACTATTTATTCTGCCTGGTGTTTCCCTTTCCCAACTCTGTAGCATTTGTTTAATTTGCACCCGTTGAAGATTTGACTGGCTACCGCATAAATTACAGGGAATGATGGGGAATTCGCGCACGGCAGCATATTTTTGAATTTCCGTTTCGGCACAATAAGCCAAAGGGCGAATTATAATATTCTGCTTATCATTGCTCAACAGCTTAGGTGGCATAGCTTTGAGCTTTCCACCATAAAACATATTTAGAAATAAAGTCTCGACAATATCATCACGATGATGTCCCAGGGCAATTTTATTAATCCCCTCTTCTTTTGCCACTCGATAGAGAATTCCCCGACGCAAGCGAGAACATAAACCGCACATAGTTTTGCCGACTGGAATAATACTGGTAACGGTGCTATAGGTATCTTGTTCGACGATGCGATAAGGAACTTTTAACGCCTTTAAATACTCAGGCAATACGTGTTGGGGAAAGCCTGGCTGCTTTTGATCTAAATTAACCGCTAACAGCTCAAATTTAACGGGGGCTTTACGCTGCAAACTCAACAGCAGATCGAGCATCGTATAAGAATCCTTTCCCCCCGACAGACAGACCATTACGCGATCGCCATCTTCAATCATTTTATAATCGGCGATCGCTTTGCCTACCTGCCCTCGCAGTCGCGCCTGAAGTCTTTTAAAATTCTTAGAAGTACGAATCTGAGTCGCTTCCATAACTGACATTTTGTTGTTAATTAGCCTGTAATTAAGTCTGCATCAGTTAGTAGTCAACAGTCAACAGTAATTAACCAACATAAGACATCAATAGCTTGATTACCGCATCAATCGATGATAAAGCAGCCGTTTCGTTGGCAGTATGGTATTCAGTAGAGGGAATTTGCAAAGTAGTACCGTTGATCTGTCCCTCTGTTGCGGTGGCTAATCGCCCCAACTCAGTTCTGCCCAATGAATAGGATGTGTTATTCAGTTTATTTTGAGCTTGAATATAAACATCTTTATAAGAATAAGAAATTCCCATTTGTTCGCACCTTTGCGCTAATTCGGCGGTCAATTCAGGCGCAAAAATTCCACTAGCATCTTGATGGCGCAGTACAACCTGCTGTGCCTCTGCTGCTTCTCGCGTAGGATAGGGGCTGGTGTCCAAAATCAACAAACGCTGGGTGGTTAACTGCTGGCGTTGAAACCAAGAAAGAGCAAAACGCCAACTTTTCCCTGCTTCCTCTTGTGCCGTAAACATTGCTGTTCCCTGGAAACCTTGCTGAAACAAATAGATGATCATAGCTGCGCTAACTACGTTATCTATCTGTGCCGAGATGCAGCCATTCTCAACTTTTAAACGATCTAGGAAAGATACTGGTGTCCCTGGCTGTAAAAAATCTAAGCCATCTAATTCAAAAATAAGATTATTTCTCGTAGGACAGATATAAGAATTAACGATCTGCCCTTGACCTAAATAGGTTCCTGCATAGGGAAGGTGAGCCTGTACCTGCTGCCCTTGAAAGCGATTTTCAATGATGTGCATCATCTGTTCGGAGACAGAATCTCCAGTTAAGTCGCTTTTGTTGCTGGCAATAGAAGCAGCGTATTGAAACTCATTAGCTCCTGTACATAATAAACCGTGGCGATCGATATGTGCCGAGAGAATTAATTCATGAGGTTTGCTGCCCTGTGCCACCAAAACACCATGATAGTATTCTACCTTAACTCCAATTTCGACTAATTCTCGACTGAGTACCCGAAAAAAAGAATCTTCGCAGCCAACAACCGAAGGTTCGCGGATCAATAGCCGCAAAATATTTAAAAAACTATCTAGCTTTGGATAGGGTTGTCTAGCTGGCTTCACTTGTGGGAGATCTTCTGTAACAGTTAAGTTGAAAGCGTTCATAGATTTGACAATACATCTGAAGAATAAAATTTAATATGTCTCTGACAGTACAATTTTAATTATCTTCTTTCGGTACAGTTCGATACTAATTGATCCTAGATTATGATTTTTTTTAGTCTTGAAGCGATTACTAATCATAGGATTAATCTTAATTGATAAGTAGACAAAAAGCTAGCTCATCTTTATCTATAAATCCCTACAAACAATCAAAAACAAAGCAATATCGGTAGCATTAATTACAAATACGATCGCCTTTTAGTAACAAACTAATTCTAGGTTTCAACCGCAAGTTAGCTTAAATTTAAATGAAAACTAGTAAAATATTGATTCAAACCCAAAATGTATTATCAACAGCTATTATGGCTGGATTTGCTTCAATGGCAGCAATCTTACCTGCTTATTCTCAGTCAGAAGAAGTAACTGAACACTATGTTGAATCCACACCAGATCACGTGATTTGGGGAAAACTATTTGTCTCGGATGATGAACCCATCTTAAGGGTAAAATCTGGAGATGTTGTTACCGTCGAAACTATATCCCACGAAGGAATATTGCCCGATCAAGGGGATACGGTTGAGTTTTTCACTAATGCAGGAATTGACGAAGCAGATATTTTACCAGATCAGCTAGCGGTAAAAGAACAAATTGAAAGAACTGCGCCAGGACCTCATGTAATTACAGGACCTATTTATATTGAAGGTGCAGAACCAGGGGATGTCCTAGAAATCCGCACTATTGGCATTGATTATCGTGTCCCCTATGGCGTAATTTCCAACCGCCACGGCAAGGGTTCTTTGCCAGATGAATATCCACTAAACGATGCAGATATATATACCAAAGTGATTCCCATCGATAGGTCAAACGATATCGGAAATTTTCGTCCAGAAAATGGCAGACCAGATATCGATCTTCCTCTCGATCCTTTTATGGGCATTATGGGAGTCGCACCAGCAGATCCAGAGGAGGCGGAAAATTCAGTACCTCCAGGCAATTATGGCGGTAATATAGACATCAAACTTCTAGCTGAGGGTTCGAGTTTATACCTACCCGTACAAGTCCCTGGAGCATTATTTTACACGGGCGATCCTCACTGCGCCCAAGGAAATGGAGAAGTCGCATTAACAGCGATCGAGTGTTCTCTGACTCCTACTTTTGAATTGATTGTGCATAAAAATAAACAGCTAGAATCACCAGTAGGAGAAACCGAAGATGCTTGGCTGGCGATTGGGCTGGATGAGGATTTGGATGAGGCAATGAAAAAAGCCGTGCGGGAGTCTCTACGAATTATAAATGAAGAATATGGTTTGACTAAGCAAGATGCTTTACTGTTTGGCAGTGCTTCAATTGACTATGAGGTTTCTCAAGTAGTAGATATTATCAAAGGCATTCACGGAGTTATTCCTAAAGATATACTAGAGCCTTTATTGGAAGAAAAATAGTTAATTGTAATAAATCAAAGCATCTAGTTGAAAATAAGAGATGCCCTTTAGGATTGCCCTAAAGGGTATATGCCCTAAAGGATTGCCCTAAAGGATTCCTAAAGGATTAGCTCGCTTCGCTCCCGTCACCGCTTCGCATATAGCTTCGTCCTAAAGGATTAGCTGGCGCGTCCGTCCTTCGCATCCGTCCCACTTCGTACAAAGGATGACTGTTCGTAGCTATAAGCTCTAGGCTTTTTTCAATCAAACTCTATTTTTGAAGAGACGAAAGAATGCTTGGTAGCATTACAATTAAGCAACGCCACAATTGACCTAAGTTAAAGGTAATGTCAGGAGAAACTAACCTTAATAAATTACTGCAATCTATGCAGCCAATGCTGTGTCCAGGAGAATATGTCTTTTGCAGCATTAGCGATCGCCATGATTCCTATTTTCACCTCGAGCCGATTGGTTTGTTTAGAGAAAAAGAAGGATTAACTCTAATCCTCGAACGGGAAAAAGCTGATGCGGCTGCTTTACCTTACACCTCAATCTTTTGCATGATTACCCTCTCTGTCTACTCTAGCCTGGAAGCGGTTGGTTTTCTTGCTGCAATTACTAGTAAATTAGCGGAACATAATATTAGCGTAAATCCAGTTTCAGCTTATTATCACGACAGTCGTTCATTCCCCCCCTCGAAAAGAAGAGGGAAATGTCTAACTGCCAAGAGGAGAAGGAGGAGAATTAATTCCTTTTCGCGCCAGAGCCAAAACTTGGGCAATGTAAATCCAAGGATTAATTTGTCTGAGACGACAAGTCTCGATGACACTCAATAAAGAACTGTAAGCCAAACTGCCCTCGGATGTACGAGTACCAAAGCCAATTCTTCGGGCAATCACAGCATGACGTAATGCCCTTTCCGCCTCATTATTGGTGGGCGGTAATTCAGGATGATGAACAAATGCGACTACGGCATCCCAATCATTGAGAATCTCTTTGGCTAAGGCTTGTAACTTAGTATGGTCAGCCTTTTTTCCTAGATGACAAACTCGCCTCAGACCAGCCATTCGTTTACGAATCAGACGATTATCTTCACTTCCTTCCGCAATCTTGGCAATTAATTCTCTTGAGGTCATCTAAAATCCATTGTCCGATTTGAGCAGCTTTTTGATTAATTGCTCCTGTTATGGCGATCGCTTTACGAATCAAGTGTGCTAAACACCTTTGTCTTTTGGGATGAGAACGATAAGCTGCATAACCATCAGTGATTAACCAACCCAAAAAAGCTTCTTGGACGAGATGAGATAATTCCTCTTTTCGGCGAGAACCAATATGAAATACTGCGGTTTTAGTACTTACCGCCACCCATAACCAATGCAGTTTCCCGCTTTCATACCAGTGGGTTTCATCTAGGTGCAAAATATCTTCTTGTTGTAGTTGTTCTACTAACTCCTCAACCACTGGCACACAAGCAATTCCCGCTTCTCGGATACATCTATCTATTGTTCCGATGCTCAGTTCGGTGCTTGTCCAATCTTTGAGAAACTCTTGAATTTTGCTGCGACTCATTCGGTAGCGAACGCTAAGACTCGCGATAAAAGTTGCGAGGAATGCTCCTACTAAAACATACTCTGTCAGTTGTAAATCTTTGCTTCTTCCTTCTACTACAGAAATCAACCCTGTTCCTGGTTTAGCTACTGTGCAATGACCACAACTGCAAGTTGTCCGATAGTAGTGATGTAATTGAGTGACGATCCTAAACCCAAATAATTCTGGTTCTAATTCCAGAACATAATATCCCATATACCTCAAAGACTCAGATTCGCTTAAATCATGATTACAAGCCGAACAAGTACTAGGATAGTGTGGAATGATTACTTCGGCTTTTAGTGGTTGACTGCGTCCAAATCCTTGACCTCCTGGTTGTTTCCCTGGCTTCCTCTTCGATTTTTCCTTCTTTTCTTTTCCTGAAGATTTATCTCTTTGATTCTGCTCAGTTGTGGTCTCAGTAGATTCCGATTCTGAACTTTGAACCGACTCTTTTGTTGTTGATTTTGAAGTGTAAGGATTATCGAGCGATGGAGGTTGAGAGCTATTTTCTGAATTCTGTTGTTGCTTTTCCCATAAATCTGTGGCTAATTGGTGTAGATTTTTGGCAACTTCAACCAATCTCTCTTTTTCAAGAGACTTGAAGTAGTCTTCGTTCATCTGTACCAAGTCATTTTTATCTAATTGAGCCATATTTTTAACATACACCATATGCGGAGCGGTATCCTTTAGGACAAGGGTGGAGTTGGCTCATTTTTGACTGGGGGGAATGAACGGTTACTATTTGTACCTATTGCTCACGCTAACGAAACAATGAATTTACTTCAAGAATTTTCAAATTAAGGTAGCTTATCGTGTTAACACAATAAAGCGATCGCATCTCCCTCTTTTTACTCAGCTTCAACTAACTGCTAATTCCCAAATTTGGTAACTATTTTTTCTGCTTTACATCTAAGTTCAGGTATTAAGAAGCGATCGTAATCTAGTCAAAAAATTGATATAATCTTAATCAATATATTTCTCAAATCCTATGAGCATCGCTACAACACGATTAACTCTAGAAGAATACTTAAATCGCGATAGTGAAATTGAGAAACACTGCGAATTAATAGCAGGAATCTTATCTGATATGCCACCAGAAAGTCCTTTGAATGCAGAGATAGCAATCAAGTTGCTTTTGATTTTTGCTAAATTTGTTACTCCTCGCTGTCTTCGCTGCAAGGATACAGAGATCGTAGTTAGTGGTAGCCGTACAACTGTTCGCTTGCCCGATTTAATGGTTCTGACCGAAGAATTAGCTGATATTTTGTATGACAGTGGACGCAGCACGATTATGTCTGATATGCCACCACCTGCCTTGGTAGTAGAAGTAGTTTCTCCTGGTAAAGTAAATCAAGACCGTGATTATCGTTATAAGCGATCGGAATATGCTGCTAGAGGTATTGCAGAATATTGGATTGTCGATCCGCAAATCAGTAAAGTGATAGTATTAGTTCTCAATAATGGATTTTATGAAGAGAATATCTTTGAAGGTGACAACGCGATCGCATCTCTTCTTTTTACTCAGCTTCAATTGACTGCTAATCAAATATTTGACAATTAAATTAATTTTTTCAGCTTTTATTCATTTAGCCTTCACGGCAGGGAACTATTTAAATAAGTGCCATTTTGAATGATAGACCCTTATTTAAATTAATTTTGTTTATGGAAGTTGTATTTGGTTTAATAATTGGATTGATTGTAGGTGGTTTGAGTTTCTGGTTAACGATGCATTCTCAAATTCAAGGAATAAAAGCTCAAAAGATAGGCAAGCGATGAGAAAGCCGATTCTCTACTGTTCCCAAAGAGCAACATTATCCACAGAAAATAATAAACAAGTGCAGAAAATTGAAAGATTAGAAGCAGAAATACGTTCAAGCATTGTTAAATCAAGCGATGCAGATGCAAAAACATCGCGTTTATTAGAATTACAGCAAGAATTACAAATTAAAACGAGTGAAATTCAAAGTCTTCAATCGCAAATTACCGTGCAGAAGGAAGATATACAGCGGTTTTCATCTAGATAGGGGACAGATAGACTTTTGGGTGCATAGGTGCGCTCACCAAGATTAAAATTTGGTGTCCCCAATGTGCCTGCAAACCGCTGTATCGAGATTGACTGCTAATTTAAAAAATAATGAGCAGTCTACCAAACAAAGAATTGAAGAGTTAAATACTAATTTACATCAGTTAAATTCGGAAAATAACCGTTACAGAGAAGAAATAGAATTAGCCAATCAGAAAAGTGCAACAGCTAATGCACAAAAAGAACAATTAAATCATTTGAGACAAGATATAGAGAAAGAAAAAGTATAAATAAAGAACTTCAAGCAGAAAAGACCAATTTAACAGCAAATTTATCTAGTTTGACTACCGAATTACAAGATAGACAAAGATTGATACAGGAACAATCGGCTTTACTTGAAAACATAGAACAAAAATTTGCGAAAACTTTTGAAGTTTTATCTTCTAGAGCTTTACAAAGTAATAATCAGCAATTTATTGAAGTAGCAAAAGAAACTTTTGCAAACATACATCAATCTTCTCATAGTCGATTAGACAACTTGGTTTCACCCTTAAATATCTCCCTTGAAGCATTTAATAAGCAAATTAAAGAAATTGAAAATTCTCGACAAGAGGATAAAGGTAAAATTTTAGAACAATTACAGCTGGGTTTCAGCTATATAGGGGACATTAAAATAGCCGAAAGCATTGCCTAGAAGCAATCTTATATCTCAGATTTGTCCTATTAAGCAGCGATCCGCTGTACAATCTGTCGCTTCAGCTCAGTACCAACTACAAGCTGAAACAGCTAATTTATCGAAAGCTTTGCGTCAGCCTGCAGTTCTTGGTAGATGGGGAGAAATGCAATGAAGCGTGTAGTGGAAATGTCAGGGATGCAAGAGCATTGCGACTTCACCATGCAGGAAACTGTTCATACTGAGGATGGTTCTCTTCGACCAGACTTAATTGTCAAGCTTCCTGGTAAAAAGCAAATAATTGTAGATTCTAAAGCTCCTTTAAAAGCATACTTAGAAGCTGTGGAAGCAAAAGAAGAATCGATACAGCTTGAGTGTTTGAAAAATCACGCTGGACATATCCGTACCAGG
>CAVRWR010000124.1:0-13966 GCA_963724445.1 uncultured cyanobacterium
TAACGGATTTTGTGGGTAGTATAAATACTCAGGATAATTGAGCTTGAATGACAAACGAAATCTAATTGAGTAAAGTCAACAGGCACGATCATTGACTTTTAGTCCAAATTCAAGCATGGCAGTTTCTATCAGAGGAGATAAAAGCATTTGTTTACCCGTTAGCAGTGAAGGGCAATATCGACAACTAATCACTAATAACCCCAATTTTAGAGCTTATCTACTGCAACTTTATACTAAGTATCCAGAAATTTTGACCGCAGAAATGGACCAAGGCTTCTGCTGAAAAACATACTTGGTTGGCGGGAAAAAGAGTTTATCTGCCGACTACTGTAGCATCTATGCTGTATTTTAGGAGTTAGTTTCACTGAGTCAGCTAGTGCTGAGGCTTTAACTAAAGGATATGGAGAATTTAAAACTGAAGCTCGTCTTCTCGACCCCAATTATAATCCAGTTACAGTCAATATAGATGCTTGGGACGGAACTAAACAGGCTTGGCTTAATCTGTTTTCCACCGTGACTTTGGTATTGTGCTTTCTTCATGCTGTGCAGAAAGTGCAGAAAGGAAGTCCCAGTTATCGCAATTTAAGGCAAAAGTTGAAACCAAAACTCGGGAAAGCTTATCAAGCGAATACCGCTGCTGAATTCTTGAAGAGACTGCGATTGGCTTTAATCTGGAGCAAAAAACACATCAGGAGAAAACGTACTTTAAGCAAGATACGAAAATTATGTCGTCGTGCTGCTCAATTCAAAATTGCTTACCAATTTCCCATGGCTCATCGTACCAGTAATATGGTAGATCGTTTGATGAATCACCAAGACCGCTTACTTTATACGATGCAATACTTTCATGGAGACAAGAAGTCGGCACGACTTGATCTGCGCTCAATGGCACTGGTCTGGAATTTCCATCCCTATGGAGCTAGAACTATCTCAAACTGCCCGGAACGGACGTCGCCGTTTACCGATCTTAATGGCTTCCGATACCATGAAAATTGGCTGCACAATTTGCTGATTGCTAGTTCGATGAACGGACGTAAAACGCTTCAAAGTAGTTGACCCACAAAATCCGTTAGAACCAGAACTTGGCTAGTCGCACCCACGGCAAAATTGCCTATCGCAATGGCAGTTACTACTATTCAGACTTAGGCAGTCGCAATGGCACCAAGATTAATAATGAAGATGCTCAACTCAATCAAGAATATCTGTTAAAACCCTCCGATACCATAGCTTTGGGTAATCATTTACTCTGGGTTAAGGCGATCTCTGGAGTGGAAGTTCCCACTGAAGCGCATTTGACGACTCCTGAGCAATACATGCCTTTAGCAACTATGGACATCTCCAGCCTCGAAACCTGGACTCAGGGAACCAAACAGGTTAGGTGTGTGCAAATTATCAACGAGACAGTTGATGTAAAAACCTTTACTTTTGTGGCTGAACCTCCAGTCAAGTTTAACTATCAACCAGGACAGTTTGTGACTTTAAATTTAAATATTGATGGCAATAGCGTCAAGCGTTCCTATTCCATCTCTTCTACTCCTTCTCGTCCTCATAGTCTAGAAATTACCGTCAAACGAGTCCCTGCACCCAGCGAAGAGCCGAAGGCACCCAAAGGACGAGTCAGCAACTGGTTACACGACAACATGAAGGTA
Organism: uncultured cyanobacterium; assembly: GCA_963724445.1. Lineage (GTDB taxonomy): Bacteria > Cyanobacteriota > Cyanobacteriia > Cyanobacteriales > Xenococcaceae > Waterburya. The sequence continues at coordinate 1,650 of CAVRWR010000124.1, forward strand.
GGTAGCCAGATTGAGATTAATGCTCCCATGGGCAAATTTACCAATTTCGCTAACCCTTCAACCAAGCTATTGTTGATTTCTGCTGGTAGTGGCATCACGCCAATGATGTCGATGTCTCGCTGGATTTGTGATACTGTATCTCAGGTCGATCTTGTCTTCCTCCACAGCGCCCGTAGTCCTCAAGACATTATCTTTCGTCAGGAGTTAGAAATGATGACTTCTCGCTATCCCAACTTCAAGCTAGCGATTACCGTTACTCGTCCTGTCCCTGGTCAACCCTGGTATGGCTACACAGGCAGAATTAACGAGACAATCTTACCGGCGATCGCCCCAGACTTTAAAGATCGTACCGTATATGTATGTGGTCCCAATCTTTTTATGGAAGCGACTAAAGAACTGCTGCAAAAAATTAACTTTCCCATGGAAAATTACTACGAAGAAAGTTTTGGTGGAGCAAAGAAAAAAAAATCTACCTCAACTATTCCCGCAGCAGATCGAACTTCTATTGTGCAACCTCCCTCCTCTACTCCTGCACCTATACCTGCCCCAACTCCCATTTCTGCCCCCGCAGTACCTCCAACTTCTATAGTTAATGGTTTTGCTCCTCCATCCACACCTGCACCTGCACCTTTTCCCGCTCCCGCATCTGCTCCCGCCTCATCGAGTCATGTCATAGTCTTGTCAAAATCAGGTCAAGAAATCTCTTGTGATGGAGAGGAATGTATTTTAGATGTAGCAGAAGCCGAAGGAGCAAGTTTACTTTCTGGCTGTCGCGGAGGAGTCTGTGGCGTTTGTAAAGTTAAAAAACTTGAAGGGGAAGTTGCTTATGAAGATGATGTTGATTGCGAGGACGATCATATATTGACCTGTGTAGCTCGTCCTGTGGGGAGAGTAGTCATTGAGGTGTAATAATAAGTAATGAGTAATAAGTCAGGCTATTTTCTATTACTTCAAGGTACTTTTTAGCGATCGCTTGATATTTCAGGCGATCTCTAAAGAGTACAAAGAGAATGGTTTAGATCTAATTGACGTAACCAAGTAACGAAAAAAAGCGATCGCCTCAAAGGGGACGCCAAATTGTCTTAAATACATTGGCTTCTCTATTTCGTAAGTTTTTCCCACCATATAGGGCATAATAAAGTCAGGACGCAATTGATAAACCTCTGAGTTTTCTTTCAGTTTGATTCGGCGCATCGGGAGTTGCTGTTTACTGGAGACTACCCAATCATGGAAGCAGAAGCCTTGGTCCATTTCTGCGGTCAAAATTTCTGGATACTTAGTATAAAGTTGCAGTAGATAAGCTCTAAAATTGGGGTTATTAGTGATTAGTTGTCGATATTGCCCTTCACTGCTAACGGGTAAACAAATGCTTTTATCTCCTCTGATAGAAACTGCCATGCTTGAATTTGGACTAAAAGTCAATGATCGTGCCTGTTGACTTTACTCAATTAGATTTCGTTTGTCATTCAAGCTCAATTATCCTGAGTATTTATACTACCCACAAAATCCGTTAGAACCAGATCGTGTTAACACAATAAAGCGATCGCATCTCCTCTTTTGACTCAGCTTCAACTAACTGCTAATTCCCAAATTTGGTAACTATTTTTTCTGCTTTACATCTAAGTTTAGGTATTAAGAAGCGATCGTAATCGATTTAAAAAATTGATATAATTTCAATCAATATATTTCTCAAATCCTATGAGCATCGCTACAACACGATTAACTCTAGAAGAATACTTAAATCGCGATAGTGAAATTGAGAAACACTGTGAATTAATAGCAGGAATCTTATCTGATATGCCACCAGAAAGTCCTCTGAATGCAGAGATAGCAATCAAGTTGCTTTTGATTTTTGCTAAATTTGTTACTCCTCGCTGTCTTCGCTGCAAGGATACAGAGATCGTAGTTAGTGGTAGCCGTACAACTGTTCGCTTGCCCGATTTAATGGTTCTGACCGAAGAATTAGCTGATATTTTGTATGACAGTGGACGCAGCACGATTATGCCTGATATGCCACCACCTGCCTTAGTAGTAGAAGTAGTTTCTCCTGGTAAAGTAAATCAAGACCGTGATTATCGTTACAAGTGATCGGAATATGCAGCCAGAGGTATTGCAGAGTATTGGATTGTCGATCCGCAAATCAGTAAAGTGATGGTATTAGTTCTCAATAATGGATTTTATGATGAGAATATCTTTGAAGATGATAACGCGATCGCATCTTCTCTTTTGACTCAGCTTCAATTGACTGCTAATCAAATATTTGCAAGTTGAGTTATTTTGTATCAATAACTATCAATTTTGCTTAGATTAGCAAACTTGTATCTTTAAAGCCTAATGAAAATTATTGTTGAAGAATCTTCGGGATTAAATTTTGAAAATTTTGCAGATATACAAATTTATCGTCCTCGATCTTCTAGTGAGTTAAAAATACGTCTCGAATCTGAATTTCATTTACGTTCTAAGTTCGATACGGGAGTTTATACCGATCCAAAAGAAATTAATCAAGTTTTATTGCATCAGTTTGAATTTTATTCCCAAAAATTTAATGAAATTATTCCTAAATTAGCTTCACTCGATTTAATCGAATTTATTCTTTCTGAATATGACAAAGCATCAAACATTGAACACAAATATAAGAATGGGGAGCTTAACCAAGAGGAAACAACTATATGGAAAGAATTCGGCTCAAAGCTTAGGAGAGTAGCTAAGTATCTTTGTGAAAGAGTAGTTCTACTTCAACCAAATAAGCCAGTTGCAACATCTGAGAATAATCTTATAGCCCATCTTCCGCACCCTAAAGTGTCACAACTGATTCGAGCGAGAATAATAATCAATCGCGGGGCGATAACAGTACTAATGTTCGAGTTGCAGCCATTCTCATTTTGACAGAATAGAAAATAAGTTCTCTATGTATGCAAGAGAACTTAAGCGGTTTTTATTTCAAGCAGTCCAATTGCTGTTCGAGTCGAGTCAGAATTTGGGTCGAGAGAGATTTCATGGTAAAAGAGACTATTGCTGTTCTTAATTGCTATCCATAAATGACACCAATAAATGCGGAAATTCAAGTCAAAAATCTCGACCATCTGGGATTAGTAGCTGGAATTGTTGATGAACTAGGAATAGTAGAGACCATCAATGAGCTCTTAGGAATTCAGCCTGGAGAAATAGTGAGTGCGGGAGTGGTAGTCAAAGCAATTATCTTGAATGGATTAGGTTTTGTCTCTCGACCTTTATATTTATTTCCGAACTTTTTTCAAGATAAAGCTACAGAACATTTATTAGGAGATGGAATACTGCCAGAACATTTAAATGATGACAAAATTGGCAGAGTGATGGATAAGCTTTATGTCAAAGGACTAACTAATATTTTCCTGTTGATCGCGTTAGCTGCTGTCAAAAAATATGGCATATCAACCAACTATTCTCATTTAGACGCTACGTCGTTTTCTGTACAGGGAAAATATGAAAACAACTGGCCAGAAGTGGAGGTAGTCAGAGAAGGAAAAAAAGATGAATCATTAGAGTCTGAACCGCTCCCTCAACCAATTAGGATTACCTACGGTTATTCTCGGGATAAACGACCAGATTTAAAACAATTTATGCTGGATTTAATCGTGAGTGGAGATGGAGATATTCCCTTATTTTTGAAGACAGGAGATGGTAACGAAACTGATAAAGCTGTCTTTGGTAAAATCTTAGCTGACTTCAAGAAACAAGTAGATTTTGAAAGTATCCATGTGGCAGATAGTGCCTTATACAGTCAAGATAATCTGTTGTTGATTAAAGATTTAAAGTGGATAACCAGAGTCCCTTTATCGATTAAAGCTGCCCAACATTTAGTCACAGAGATAACCGAAAAAGAATTAGTCAAAAGTTCAGAAAATCCTGGTTATTCCTTCGTAATAAAAACCAGTAATTATGGCGGAATAGCACAAAGATGGCTGGTGGTAGAAAGTGAAAAACGAAAAGAATCAGACCTAAAAAAAATAGAGAAGAAGTTCAGGAAAAAACAGCTCGCAGCTCAACAGTTAATAGCGCGTCTAGCTCGGTCAAAATTCGAGAGTGCTGCGGAGGCTAAAGCTATTGTTAAAGCGGAAAATAAAAAACTGAAATATCATCAATTAAATCTAGTCAAACTAAATAAAGTTAAGGATAAAAAGTCAAACAAGAATGTTTATCAAATCGAAGCAACTCTCTCCGAAAATCTGGAAATAATTGCCACAGAAAAAAAGAAAGCTGGTCGGTTTATTTTAGCTACTAATATCCTAGAAGCTCAAGAATTAAGTGCGGATGAAATTCTGACAGCTTATCGAGAACAACAAGCGGCAGAAAGAGGATTTGTGACGCGAAGCTAATCCTTGTATCTTGAAATTGGGATCTCAAATCCTGATACTTTAGAGAAAGTAGTAGACCGTCTAGTCCTTGGTTATTCAAAACCGTCCTAAAGCTGGGTCACTACTATCCTCTCAAATTTCATCAACTCAAACAATCGCCAGGGGAGTTTCTACCCCGTATTATGCAAGGAAGAGTCAAGATTTGAAGGACAAAAGCCAAGCCAAATATCTTAAGTAAGACAAATGGAACAACAACAACGGTGGGTTGGAATAGATGTTTGCCAGAAATATCTCGACGTTTATATTCGTCCATTAGAAAAGTTATTTCAAGTAACAAATGATGAAGTAGGGATTAACAAACTGGTTCAAACTTTGAAAAAGATTCAACCAGAATTAATTGTCTTAGAAGCAACAGGGGGGATGGAAATTGATGCAGCAACTCAACTAACTCAAGCAGAGTTAGCAGTAGCCATCATTAATCCTCGTCAAGCAAGAGACTTTGCCAAAGCAACAGGACAATTAGCCAAAACTGATGCTATCGATGCCAGAGTATTAGCTCACTTCGCAGATGCCATTCGTCCCGAAGTCAGACAGATCAGCGATGAATCTTCACGTCAACTAGAAGATTTAGTACAACGCCGCCGACAGCTTAGTGACATGATTACTGCCGAAAAGAATCGTCGAAGAGGTAAAACCAATTCGGTTCAATTAGATATTGATGAACATATCGAATGGTTAAAAAAACGACTTAAAGAGATTGAATCTCAAATCAAATCGGCGATCGCAATCAATGAAAACTGGAAACAAAAAATGGAATTGTTAATCAGTGTTCCTGGAGTTGGCGAAGTAGTAGCAGTGAGTCTTATTTCATACTTACCCGAACTAGGTACTATTTCACACAAATCAATTTCTTACTTAGCAGGTGTAGCACCTCTCAACAAAGATAGTGGCAAGTTCAGAGGTAAACGAAAAATTTATGGTGGGCGAGCCAAAATTCGTAGCGTGTTGTACATGGCTGCTTTAGTGGCAGTTCGTTTTAATCCTATAATCAAAGTTTTTTACGAGCGTTTGCTTGGTAAAGGTAAGCTCAAAAAAGTAGCCCTCACAGCTTGTATGCACAAGCTTTTGATTATCTTAAATGCCATGGTGAAAAATAATCAAACTTGGGAAACTTCAAATAATTAACTAACTTTTAAATGAATTCACTAATGCCTGAACATCAGAAAAACTTTGATGTCAAATCGCGATGTGCGAAAATTTAAAAAATTTTATTTTAGCGATCGCCTGAAAAGACAAATTAAACTTGACAATCAAGACAATCGCTTTAGGGCTTTCCTCAAAGACCCTTTATTTTTTGCGGACAGTGTCTTCTTAAAAACTTCAGAAAGAATTGAAGCTATGGCGATGCTGATGGGCTTATGTTTATTGGTCTATAAAATTGGTCAAAGACAACTGCGGTTAAAGTTATCTGAATTAAAAACAGGAGTTAAAAATCAATTAGGTAAGTTAACAGCTCGTCCCACATTACGCTGGATATTTCAATGCTTCCAAGGAATTCATGTGGTTTTTTTGAATGGAGTTAAACAAATTTCTAACCTTAGAACCAACCGATGTTTGACCTTAAGTTTCTTTCCAGAAAAATGTCAACAATATTATATTAGGTCTGGTTAAATATCATCAGCATTAATCCTCATAATCTATCGGTCATAATGAGTCTGAGTTAATCCCTTTTGGTTAGAGATTCTCAATAAGTTGAGTTTAATGAAATAACCATCGAATTAAGTGTAAACCTGGTCATAAGTTCGCGATAGAGTTTTGCGAACTGTCCGAATTTTTCTCAATTCTTTACTCAGAAATACCCTAACTTTTAAAATATTCTGTTCTTACTACATTTTGTGTTGCGGAATGGGAGTTATAGACTTACTTGATGAGATCTGGATATCAGCAGAAGAAATGGTTTTCTTGTATCTCTCAAGCGATTAAACTTTTATGGTTTTTCCTGATAAATCTATTTTTGAAATATATCCAAAACAAGAGGAAGACTTTATCAGACCCTTTTGGAGTCTAGATGTAAGTCTAGAAATAGATATATCTGAAAAAATAAAACAGGATACAATTAATTGTTCATCAGTTATAGGTGATAGCAATAAATTTATAACTAATATTAGCTGGCAAGATTCAATAATAGCCGATAACTTAAAACAAGCTATCGGAGTTTCTTTTGATGAAGCTAAAAGATTGTTAGAACTCATTATTAAAAACTGCCAACCAGCCTCAGATAGTAGTCTTTCTGCTTTATTTGTAAGACGCTCTGATATAGTTCAAAATTTGCATCAACACACAAAATTACCTGAAAAATCTATTGAAATTGTTATTGACGGTTTTACAGTTCGTAAAGCAGATATGGAAATAGAAAATAGACAAATATGGAAACCAAAACAAAAATATCGAGCTTTTATGCGAGGTTTTTTTGAAATGCCTCATTCTACTTGGAATACATCTTGCTTTTAGCAAAAATATGGCTTTAGAAAGTCTAAATCTGCTTATGAGGGGTTTAGTATTCCAAAAAATTCCGTCAGAGTGGAGTAATAAAACCATTAAAGAATCTCTTGGCAAGCTTTCCACCCAAGCAGGCAAAAAGTTTGAGCAGAATCGTAGTTGGACTTTGGACAAACAGCAAAATGATTCGCGATGGAAATTCGCGCATTTGGACTCGATAGCTAGCTGACAATAGGCGAGTCAATTAGACCGCAATTGGTGGTGTTGGTTCTGGCTTTTTCTCTTTTTTGCCTTTTTTAATGACCTCATGACGAGTTCTTTTAGTTCGAACCATGCCCTGGGTTCGCCCTTGAGAATAACCTCGACGTTTGGGCGAATTAGCTGGTGTTCCAATCTCGGTAATTATTCGATTGAGATCTCTTTGAACCTGAGAAGGAGAGAGAAAACCTGCGGATTTTTTTGGTAGATAACGTTCCCAGGGTCGGGGTAAAGTCAAAGCTAGTTTTCTAGCTGCCCACAGTTGAACATAAGCCAAAAAGCTGAGTTGCACCCAATTCTCTTCATGTTTGACTTCAGGAGTAGTAATGGCATTGAGTAACAATTTTTGTTTGCTAACGGCGTGATTGGACATGGCGAGGAAACCTCGCCGTCCCTCACGCCCAAAACGAAGTAGATGTTCTATATCATATCGTTGTCGATAAGCTTGGTATGCTTGACTTACACTCAATTCATTCCGACGCTGACCAATCATAATCAACCACATCGGTTTCCAGATTCTCATTCCCTCAGTTGTGGTAACTTGTATCTGTATTAAACTAAATGGCTGACGGTGCATGGGACAATTACTAGAGCCTCGCATCAACATCTCTGACCAACTCCGAATCGTGACATTGAGTAATCGACCTCTGGAGGTAGGGAAGTTTTCCTTGACCACTTGATTGGGTTCGTGCCAAGTAGTTTCGTTTTTTAGGTCAAATTTTGTTCCGTACCACTGGGGATGACCTACAGAAGTTGTGGCTTTAGGTTCAGGACAGGTATAGAATACCCGATTACTCCTGACTCTTGTTACCACTACTAGATTAGTATGCTGTTCTTGCTCTGCCAGAAAAGTTTTAGCTGAGTAATCACTATCCACTACGACTACTGATAAATGATTCGACCAAGGTAAATTTTCGTCATTTAAAATTTGCTTTAATTGTTGTGAACCAACTTGCTTTCCTGTCTGGTCACTTTTAACTCGCTCCACTGTTAAAGGAATTGCCCACGATGTATTCCCTGTTTCTTCTTTTTCAGGGAGGGCTGTCAAGACGGAGTAAGAATGCCCGATATTAATCGGTTTGTTGCCTTTGACTGTGTTGGGTTGATAAATGAAGGTTTTCTCTTCTAAGGTTTTGGCATAGGGTCGTGGCAGTGGCGTTACATCTATTGCCCATAGGTAAAATTTCTTTTGTTTGGGAGTCGAAATTAGTTCGGCAATGGCTAGAGTTGGGCTTCGATTTGAGTCAGTTGGCTCTTGGATACTTTTGTCGAATCGCTTTGAGTTATTCGACTCAATTCTTGGATTCCTTTATATAAAGCACTATACCCTCTACTAAATAGAGAAGATAGACTCAATTCAACTGGCGTTCTCGCTGTGGTATTAGCAGCAATCGCATCCACCAAATCCATTACTGTGTCTCTTCTGTAGTTGAAACTTTGATACAACTTATCTCGAAATTGCTCTGAACTCTTGTTGCGATTGATTATAGTTGTTTTGGGACATTGTTTTTGAGTCAATTGAAATCAGTCTAGAGAAACTGCAATCAATTTTCTCATTTCTCTTGTCCCCTTCTTCTCGACTTGTTCGCGATTATAACTCGCGAACTCTATTAGATTTTGTCCAAAGTCCAAGAGAATAGTGACCAGAAATTATTCATGCAACAAAGCCCAGTTGAGTAAAAAACTGTCGATGCTGTTGGGTAAGATATTCTCGAATAACTCGTCTTCCCTGACCATCCATACGTTCTCGAATACCCAATCGAGTTTGAATTGCTAATTCTCCAGCGTGAAAAGGGGACTCGCTGAGCGACCAGCCTGGATTTATCATGATATTTTTTCCTGAATTTTAAAGCGGTCTGCTGTTTAGTCAGCCGTTGCAATGAATTCCATCCGAATACCGCCTGGAATGTAGCACATCATATGTTGTGCAGAACCATTTCCTAGAGGTTCGGGAGCAAATTCAATTTCGACTGCGGGGGTATCGATCAAAGTTTGATGTAAGCTTTTTAAAGCTTCTAAATTTTCTACTTTGAGTGCGAAGTGATGTAAGCCAATGATATTTTTGCGATCGAATGGAGTTGCTTGTTCGGGGTTATTGGCTCGCCACAAAGTTAAAAGTATCGTACCATCGGAAACAAAGATTGCTGGATAATCAGGTACTTCTCCTACTTGTTGAAAACCTAAAGTATCGACAAAAAAGTTACGAGTTGCCATTAAATCGGGAACGGTAAGTCCGATGTGATGCGCTCCTTTGGTAGTTGCCATGTTCTTTGTTTCTCCTTTTTGATTTGTTTGATGATGCCAAAATTACTATGTTGCTCGAAATTTTTTGCTGCATAACACTAAATTTTCCTGTTCCTAAGATCCTAAGAAACTTTTCTTCTAATTCTTTACGCAAATTCCCAGTTCTCTTTACCGTAAGCACGATAATAAGAGTCAGCATTATCTTGCTATTCGTAATTTAAAATCAAGAGAAATACGAATTTTGATTTGCGAGTAGTTTACGATTTTTTACCACACCTGTTGATGACCGCAATCAGTTCTGTATTATTTGACATTAATTGTTTACCAATCTTCATTGATGGTAATACTTCTTAGTTTGCGAGTAATTAAACCCTCTGATCGCAACAGCGTAATGGTTCTGTATAAAGCTTCTGCCGATAAACCTAACTCGGTTGCTAGGTCTTTTCAAGGACGCTGTAAAATGACAGTACGATTGTTAGGTTCTAGCTGACGAAACAAATATTGTAGCAATCGCTCTCGCGCCGACCGAATACTTCTTAACTCCAACAAGGTTTTAATATTTTCATCGCGATAAGTTAGCTGATTCATGTAAATGTCAGCAAAATCGGGATTTTCTCTCAAAGCCTGTCGAACCAGTTCTTTATCAATAGCTACCACGCGAGAAGCTTTACTGGCGATCGCCGTACAGAAATAGGTTTCAGAAAATAAGGCTGTTTCAGCAAAACTTTCTTCTGGTTCTACAAATTGATGAATGATAATTCGTTCTTCAGTAAAAGTAGCCAATTTAATTTGACCAGTAAGCAGAAAATAAATTGAATCTACTTAATTTGAAATAATTTGTCTTGATAAAGTTGATTTTTCTGCTGTCGAAATATTTAATATTTAATATTTCTTGTTCGTTAATTTTATGTTCGTTTTTCATGGCAATCGTTCTAAATGTTTAATACTGGATTGTTACGACTTAAGATTCTTTTTTCTGGATATTGGTCCAAAGGCGATCGCGAAAAATCAATTAAGAGGAAATCTGCATAAAAAAACAGATCCGACGTAATAAGTAAATGTAAGCAAAACACACACAAAATCTTATATTTACGCAGAGATAAAATCATGAAAAAATCTACATTAGCTCTTCTAACTACAGTTATCGCTTTCGCTCCTCTAACTGCTTTCGCTCAAGACGCTCAAACTAGCATTCAAAACAACACTAACTCGGCTGCTGCCGTCGGTACAGGTAACTTCATCCATCAAAACGCCGACCAAACTAGTTACCAAAACCAACTAGATTTGGGTGGTTATGGAGTTACTTCCACTCCCGATGCTCAAACTTCAGTCCAATTAAACGCTAATGAAGCAGCAGCAGTCGGTCACTATAACTACATCGACCAAGATGCAAATCAAACTAGCGTTCAAGACCAAGTTGATGTAAATCAATACCTTCCTTACGGCTACTAAACCAACACATTAAAGTCTTTTATACCTCGTAATTAAGCTCCAGTCATTCTTGATTGGGGCTATTTTTTTATAAGCAATTAGGCTTTGCCTAGCCAATGCGATCGCTACACCGAATCATCAACAAAATCACAGTTCGGACAATCAAAGTGAATTATTCTCTCGTTTCGATTAAACTCATGTCTGCATTGAGGACAAACACTAGTGAAGAAAGGATGAGTATTTAATATTTCTAATTGTTCTGACTGACTGTAGCGAGAAGGTCGATTAGTAATCAGTTCGTCACCATGTTAGGGTCGAGGTAGCTGTTACCAGCTTACCCCTCCCATCCGAAACCGTGCTTGTCACTTTCACGACACACGGCTACTCAAATGTACCCACTTTGTCATTAACTGACTTCTCAACTACTGGTTATGACAACAGGAATATCATCAATCCAGAGATAATCTATTTTTGACCATTCCTGGGTTAATTTCATAAAGAAAATTGATGATTCTCTATTCCTAATATCAATTAAGTCCAGTGCTGTTTTTTCATCGTGGCAATGTGCATGAAGTAGTTGAAGATTTTCGTATATATTCTTTCCGCCTAACGCCGTAGGAATAATATGGTCTTCTTCTAGAATATCTCCTTCACGAAATGTAAGTTACACCAGTTGCATTTGCCCTTTTGTTTCTTAAGCCGAATAGCTTTCGATATGGGCATTTCGGGATTTCGCCCCATTCTGGTACTCCAATAGATTAGATTGCCGTCATACGGGCTTTTATCGCCTTTAACTTTCACATAATTCATCGAACTGCTACCGAAATCACTATGAAAAAGTAACCGAAAGGGGTTTGCATTTCCTTCTTGGGTCGCGAATATCCAATTTCTATTACCGATTTTGGTGAAATATTTCCTACGAGCATCTTTAAGATTCCCGCATCGGTGTCTGCCCCATGCTCTTAGTTTTTTGAAGACTCAATCGTCTTGTTTTGATAAAACGTTTCTGCAAGAGGCATCTGAAACTTGTGATGATTGCACCATCCTCTAATTACAGGATTCAGTTCGATTATTAATTGAGCTTGTGGAGAATTTTTGTGTTTTCTGATCGCTTCTCTTATCCGAGCTTGATGTCTTTCAAGCATCTTTACTGGGGATTATGAAGGTATTAAAACCTAGTGCGCCTATGTATCTATTTCTAGATGAGACGTACTTACCAGCAGGGAATTGTCGAATCTTTGTATCCGAGAAAATCAAATCCTGCTTTGCCATCTTCACTCAACTCAGGAATTAGAGTATGAGTTATCCTAGTTTTGGATGGTTTTAATTCCAAGCCAATGTCTTTTAACCACTCCGAGATTAATTCTTGGCATCTTTGGATGACATGAAGGTCGTGATGGATTACGACAAAATCATCGGCATATCTAACAAATGTTAATTGTTTGACCTTTACTTTGCCAACTTACTTGACTATTTGGTTTGTCTTTTTTCCTGACATCTAGCGTCTTAGCGTATTCCATGAGCATATTTTCCATGCCATGCAAGGCAATA
>CAVRWR010000125.1:0-15113 GCA_963724445.1 uncultured cyanobacterium
GAAATCTAATTGAGTAAAGTCAACAGGCACGATCATTGACTTTTAGTCCAAATTCAAGCATGGCAGTTTCTATCAGAGGAGATAAAAGCATTTGTTTACCCGTTAGCAGTGAAGGGCAATATCGACAACTAATCACTAATAACCCCAATTTTAGAGCTTATCTACTGCAACTTTATACTAAGTATCCAGAAATTTTGACCGCAGAAATGGACCAAGGCTTCTGCTGAAAAACATACTTGGTTGGCGGGAAAAAGAGTTTATCTGCCGACTACTGTAGCATCTATGCTGTATTTTAGGAGTTAGTTTCACTGAGTCAGCTAGTGCTGAGGCTTTAACTAAAGGATATGGAGAATTTAAAACTGAAGCTCGTCTTCTCGACCCCAATTATAATCCAGTTACAGTCAATATAGATGCTTGGGACGGAACTAAACAGGCTTGGCTTAATCTGTTTTCCACCGTGACTTTGGTATTGTGCTTTCTTCATGCTGTGCAGAAAGTGCAGAAAGGAAGTCCCAGTTATCGCAATTTAAGGCAAAAGTTGAAAACAAAACTCGGGAAAGCTTATCAAGCGAATACCGCTGCTGAATTCTTGAAGAGACTGCAATTGGCTTTAATCTGGAGCAAAAAACACATCAGGAGAAAACGTACTTTAAGCAAGATACGAAAATTATGTCGTCGTGCTGCTCAATTCAAAATTGCTTACCAATTTCCCATGGCTCATCGTACCAGTAATATGGTAGATCGTTTGATGAATCACCAAGACCGCTTACTTTATACGATGCAATACTTTCATGGAGACAAGAAGTCGGCACGACTTGATCTGCGCTCAATGGCACTGGTCTGGAATTTCCATCCCTATGGAGCTAGAACTATCTCAAACTGCCCGGAACGGACGTCGCCGTTTACCGATCTTAATGGCTTCCGATACCATGAAAATTGGCTGCACAATTTGCTGATTGCTAGTTCGATGAACGGACGTAAAACGCTTCAAAGTAGTTGACCCACAAAATCCGTTAGAACCAGAACTCAACCTCGCAGAAACTCCCCAAAATCTAGAATTTATCATTAGATCGGCATTGACCACAGTTCAATTACCAGCCGAGGCTAAATCAATTCAGCTTAAGACTAAATTTGAACCCAATATCGGACAGGTTTTAGGCGATGGGGGACGTTTACAGCAGGTAGTCTGGAATCTAGTTTCTAATGCCATAAAATTCACCCCAGAGGGTGGAAAAGTTACAGTTACCCTAGAACGGATAGGAACTCAAGCCTTAATTCAGGTAAAGGATACAGGTAAAGGCATTAAGCCTGAATTTTTACCCTATGTCTTCGAGCGTTTTCGTCAGGCAGAAAGCAGCACCACCAGACAGTTTGGCGGATTAGGATTAGGTCTGGCAATAGTGCGTCACCTGAGCGAGATACACGGAGGAACGGTAGCAGCAGATAGCTTAGGAGAGGGACAGGGAGCCACCTTTATTGTGAGATTGCCACTTATGAATACAGCAGCAAGACCGCTAGAAGAAGATAACAACTTAATAGATCGATCGGTTCAACCAAATCGCTTTAGCGGGATAAAAATCTTGGCAGTAGATGACGAAGCCGATTCGCTAGATATAGTAACTATAGTTCTAGAACAAGAGGGTGCATCAGTAACATCAGTAAGATCGGCGGAGGTCGCCTTACAAGTTTTCCCTGAATTGAACCCCAATTTAATCATCAGTGATATTGGTATGCCTGAAACTGATGGCTGCACTTTAATTAATAAAATTCGCCAACTGCCTCAAGGTAAAGATGTACCTGCGATCGCTCTGACTGCCTATGCGGGAGAAAGCGATCGCCAACGTACTCTTGATGCTGGTTTTCAGGAGCATATTTCTAAGCCAATTAATATTTCCGAGTTAATCATCACCATAACTCGACTTATGTAGTTAGATCGGCGATCGCATTTTTGATTACTAATTACTGACCTAACTGTCTCAAATCTCCGAAGCCGATTTATCTATTTCTCCAGATTGCCCAACTGCTTCACTATTATCTAATTGAGTATTAGAAGAATAATAACCTCCGATCCAACCTACAGACAAACTAGCAAAAATAACCAGACCCATAGCTATCTTTTTGTTGTCTATCTTTTTTCTGTAATCAGTAATTTTATGCCTCCAGTCTTGTTGCCAAAATTTGTGGCTATGTTTTTTAGATGATCTAAAAGTAGCTTGAGATTTAGATGTTGGCTGCTGTTTTTCTAATAATTTATAAATACGCTCTGGAGTAATTTCATAGATTCTCTCTTCCTGTATCGCTTCAAGTTTTTCCTTAAGAACCAATAAGTTTCTAATATCAAGATCGAGAAAAGCGAGATTAGCTAAAATTCTTTCTAAATCATCTACTAAAGCATCTAGATGAAATTCCGTATTTTTTATGTCAGATTCTAGATAGGAGCGGAAAGAACTAGAAGTGTTTGGCGATAATCCTAACTGCAAAAACTCTGCTTGCTGTTTTAGGCGATCTAATTCATCAGGAAGACAGTCTAATTCACTTTGAGTTTGTTTTATTTTTTCGATAATTGGCAGACAAATTTCAACTATAGAAATTAAATTACCTACCTGACGCTGAAGACTTATTTGACTGACTTTATTCATTTTATTATCCTATATTTTATCAATGGTTAATAGTTAAATACGTAACTTTGGCAATCCTTGAGCTAGGCATGACTAATTTGCATCAAAATCTATCTTGCTTTTAGTTTTATATTAAATTCCGCCTACCTACTTATCATAATTTTCTTTGTTAACTTCAAAAGACATTATTTCAGAAGATATTTTTAGGCTAAATGTATACCATTCCTTATTTAATTTATAAAAAAAGCAAGTAAGATTACTTCTATCCAAAGTTTTATCTTTACTTGCAAATTTGTATTTTAAGAATTATTAGTTCAATTGATGAGTAATTATTGTTCAAACTGCTACTCATCTAATTAGATAGAAAAACACTAAAAATTGATTGAGCAATGAAAATTAGACAATAAAAAAGGTGGACAATTTGCCCACCTGATACCACCTGATAAAGTCATTTTGCTCAGAAGCTGGCTACATCAATCCTTTAACATGACTAATAATGCCTTCTGGATCTAATCCTTGGTAGGGGAACTGTTCCCATAGACCGCCACAGCCTTCTTCATGGACACCAAGATAAGCATATTTAGGAGTCAAGCCACGTTCAAGTAACCAAGAACCAAATTTACTACCCAAACCTGTACGACGGTTAAAGGATTCCACGATCATGACAAATGGTGCTTTACCAATTTTTGTCATCATCTCTTCATCGACGACGTTGAGAGTAGATTTATTGATTAAGCCGACGTTAATACCGTCCTGTTTTAACCGTTCTACTGCATCTAAAGAACGATATAAAGCATCACCAAAGCTGACGATATACCCTGCATCACCTTCACGAACAACTTCATCTTTACCAGGAGTAAAGGTATAGTCACCACCAAATAGTTCATGACCCGCATCATCTAAGATCATCGGTACTTTAGAACGAGTAGAGAAGATAAAGCGCATTCCTGGATTATGGAAGACTTTCTGGACACAAGCATTCATTTGGTTAGCATCAGCAGGGAAGTAGAGACGAGTTTCGTAGCCATCTTCTAGTCCGTTATCCGCATACATGTTATTGATACCGAAGTGACAGGTATTATCTGCCATATCGTCGATACCGGCATGGGAGAAGTGGCACAAAAGATTAGATCTGTTAAGACGTGCCATAGTGATTTCCGAAATACACATTTCTAAGAAAGCACTAAAAGTAGCAAAGACACCCTGCTTACCTTCAGCCATGCCAAAACCCGCAGCCGCAGAAAGATTGCCCCGTTCCATAATGCCCGAGGGGATAAATACATCAGGATAGGCATCATGAATAGTTTTGAAGCCACAAGAACCTTCTAAATCGCTGTCAATAAAGATAACTTTCTCTTTGCGATCGCGATCGCTCATTTTGCCCAGGATAGCCACCACCGCGTCACCAAAGACGTTACGGTTGGAACCTAGCTTGTCGCTTACACCCAAGAATTTATAGTCGTTGCTCTGTTTTTTGATATTTTTCAGGAAGTCGGCTGCTGCCCCTTGAACGTGTTTTTCCAGATAGGAAATTGCTTTATCCACCGCAATTACATCATGTCCGTGAGTAGTGCCTTCAATGCCTTCAATCCCAGGACACATAGGACGCTTGTTAATCAAAGCCACGGGACCGTTGCCCATGACTGCCGCGCACATACGGCTATACAGGGAATCAAGATCTTCGCCATCACCAGTATTAACCTCTAAACCATGACCAGTTAAGGTTTTAGCTACATCGTAACCAGGAAGATAGTCAGAGGGATGTCCTGCGATCGTGACATCGTTATCATCAATAAATAGCTTGACGTTGAGGTTTTGCGCTACTGCTAACCGTGCCGCCTCAGCATCGTTACCCTCCTGTTGCGAACCATCAGAACCTAAACAAACCACTACCTTATCGGGATTAGCTAGAGCGATACCGTTGATATAGGGCCACATATGTCCTAAACGCCCAGAACTAAACTTGATTCCAGGTGTCAAACCTAATTCAGGGTGTCCAGGTAGCTTGGAATTTGCCCCACGGTATTTGAGTAATTCCTCTTGGGGTAAATCACCATGTAATGCAGCCATTAAATATTGAGTTGCCACCCGATGTCCCGCTTCATCAAAGAAAATTGGCACAAATTTATCGGGCGCACCACGGAAAAAAGCATCCAGAATCATTACTTCGGGAACAGTATCAAAAGGTCCTCCAGTATGTCCCCCAACGCCTCTGGCTGCACCAGTAGCAGTAAAGAAGACGATCGCCTCACGGCAGAGTTGAATATTCGCTTTTAACGCCTTTCTCTGCTCGTCTGTCAAAGTGGGGTTACTGGGGTCTAAGGCTAATTTCTGATAAGCACCTAAATCGATGGGAAAACGGGTAGTTGTTGCTGTCATGATTTATCTTGTTGTGCGTGAGTAATTTTGTAATTTTTGTAATTTTAAAAAGTTGCTACATCTAAGCAATAACGGGAATTCTAAGCTTAGGAAATTTAATACCCAAAGAGAGGGATAAACAAGTTCAAGTTTATCGGTTTGTGGTCAATGAGGGAAATTTTCAGATTATGGGTTTCTCTTTCAGATTAAACGATCGCTTAACTAATCAACAACTAACAACGGTCAGCAAAGTCTTAGGATGTAGAGTTAGTAAAAAGATTGCAGAGGCTAGATTATCATGCGAATTTTGATTATGGGGGGGACTCGCTTTATTGGAGTTTACCTAACTAAAGTTTTACTCGAACAGGGGCATGAAGTGGTCCTGTTTAATCGAGGCAATCATCCCACCCCAGCGGGAGTAAGGCAGATTATAGGCGATCGCACTGATGCAAGTCAGTTAAAAGAGAAGCTGTCAGGAGAAAGTTTTGCTGCCATCTTTGATAATAATGGTAGAGAATTAAGCGATACTCAACCCTTAGTCGAAATTTTTAACGGCAAAGTCAAACACTTTGTTTATGTAAGCTCGGCTGGGGTATATCTCAAGTCCGAGCAAATGCCTCATGTAGAGGGCGATCCTGTAGATCCCAAGAGTCGTCATCAGGGCAAACATCACACGGAAGCTTATTTGGCAGAGTCGGGTATTCCTTGGACTTCGATTCGACCAGTCTATATTTATGGTGCGCAAAACTATAATGATTTAGAAGCTTGGTTCTTCGATCGCATCGTCAGAGATCGTCCTTTACCTATTCCTGGCAACGGTAAGTATCTTACTCAATTTGGTCACGTTCGGGATCTGGCTGTGGCAATGGCTGGTGTTTTGGGCAAGGAAGAGGCTATTGGTAAGATTTATAATATCTCAGGCGATCGCTATGTAACTTTTGACGGCTTGGCTTATGCTTGCGCTCAAGCTGCGGGAAAATCCCCTGAAGATATCCAGCTTGTTCATTACGATCCAACTAAGTTTGACTTTGGTAAACGCAAGGCTTTTCCTCTGCGCCAGCAGCACTTTTTTGCCGATATCCATCGAGCCAAAACGGACTTGAACTGGCAACCTAAATACGACCTAGTATCTGGTTTAACAGATTCTTTCCAAAATGACTATCTAGCATCAAGCAGAAATCAGTCAGAAATTGATTTTTCTTTGGACGAAGAAATATTGGGCAAAATATAAATCCAGCCAGAGATTAGGCTGACTGCTACGGCTAGCCAAAATAAAAATATGCTTGTAGTATGCCATTGAGGGTCAAGAGGCGCAATTAAAACAGCGATCGCGATAATTTGGACTACGGTTTTTAGTTTTCCCCAGATATTTGCTCCTGAAATGCTGCTGTTTCCCGTCAAATTAGGGTTAACCCGCCAGCCAGCGATCGCTAATTCTCTAGCTAAGATCAAAAATACGCCCCAAGCTGGAACAAGCTGAAGTTCAATCAATGCTAGAAAAGTACCCAACACCAGCAGCTTATCTACTAAGGGGTCGAGAAACTTGCCCAATTCTGTCACCAGATCTAATTTACGGGCGAGATAACCATCGACCCAATCTGTCCCCGCAGCAATGACAAAAATCCCCACACAAAGCCAACGATTACCTGGTGTGGGGTAGTTAAGTAGATAAAGAATGAAAGGCAATCCCAAAAGACGAGATAGAGTAATCCAAGTAGGAAGATTCATAGAGTATTTGGCAGTTGAAGAATAAACCTGGAAGTTTAATCATAGTCTGTTCCAAATTTATAATTCAACAGGCTCCTTTACGAGCTAAAACTACGGCAATAGTGCGTACAATTAAGTTGATGTCGTAAAAGAAAGACCATTTCTTTTGGTAATCTAGATCCATACGGACAATATCTTCAAAGTCTAATACCTCTGAACGACCTCTAACTTGCCATTCTCCTGTGATTCCAGGTTTAACCTTCAACCGCTCAAAGTGATGATCGTCATACATCGCGACTTCTTCAGCAGTTGGGGGTCGAGTGCCAACTAAGCTCATATCACCCTTGAGAACATTCCAGAATTGAGGAAACTCATCCAGGCTGGTACGACGCAGAAAACAACCCACTTTTGTAATGCGAGGATCGTTGTCATTTTTAAAAATATGTCCTGATGCTTTGTTTTTTACTAGATGCTTTTGCCGATCTGCATTGACAATCATCGAACGAAACTTCCAAATTTTAAAAGGTCGCCCATTAAAACCGCATCTAATCTGACTGAAGAAGATACTACCAGGGTCATCAAGCTGCATGGCGATCGCCACAGGAATAGCAATAATTCCTGTTACAGCTAAGACCAACAATTGCGCCCAATATATCTAACGCTCGCTTTGGTCTACTGACTACTGAGGGATGAACTCTAGGTTCAACAGCAGTAAGCACTCTCATATATCTAGGATGAAGATTTGCTGGGGAAGTCATAAAAAGAATTGAATAGCTAAATTTAATTATTAATACAATTTATTAATACTCTTTATGCAATACTATGGGGCTTTAACTCAATTCCGCTACATAAAAAGCTACTCTTTACTCAATCTTTAAAAAAAAAATCTTGATTTTAAAGATTGTATGTTTTTCTGCTTGATTTAGTTAGTTTCTCCTGATTAAAAGCACAATAATTAAATTTCAATCAATTAAAATAGTTATTGTAAGTTTGACAGATGCTCGAATAAGATCTTTTTAAATAACTTTTATTGCTGATACTGAGATTCCGCAAACAAGTCTAGGGTAATGTTTTTTGAAAAAAACAGTTTAAAACGAAGTGACGCAAAATCAATTATTTTTCTTTTTTTAATGATACAAAGGAGATATTTATAGCGAACTAAATATCTCCTTCTTTATGGAAGACCAATCTCGTTATCTAGAGTCCACTATTAATCATGAGGAATTAATCCAATTAGTTCCGTTTATGTCCGATTTACCAGAAGAAAGCATTCATAAGATAGCAGCTCACTTTGTTACTATTTCTCATCCTGCCGAACCAGGTATTACTGTTGGAAAATGATTGGGGAGGCTCGGTATATTTTATCCTCGAAGGTTGGGTGAAAATTCGTACCTATAATTTAGACGGTAAGGAAGTTACCCTGAATATCTTAGGTCGGGGAGAAATTTTTGGTGAAATGGCTGCAATGGATAAAATGCCTCGTTCTACTGATGCGATTACTTTAACCAAAACTCTGATTGGTAGAATACCCGCAGAAGATTTTGTCAATCTCATTAATACAGAACCAATGGCTGGAGTTCACTTAGTTCAATTAATGGCAAAGCGCTTGCGCCAGGTAAACCGACGGCTTCAATTAAGAGAAGCCAGCAGCATTTCCCGAGTTGCCGATGCAATCTTATTTTTAGTTGAAGGACAAGGTACAGAGGGAGAAACAGGTACAGAAATTCCCAATTTACCCCATCGAGAAATCAGCAGCCTAAGTGGACTAGCTAGAGAAACTGTGACCAGGGTTTTGACTAAACTAGAAAAGAAGGGTTTGATTGAAAGACATGCGGATTCAATGCGGATTCCAAATTTACCAGCTTTGGAAGACACAATTTGCTAGTATACTCAGACCTGATAAATAGCTGCCATTGGTTTCGCCAATTAAGTATAATTCTATGTCTAGAGAAGACCACCATTCATTATCTGATACCAACGATCGGGATGAAATTAACTGGGTTGACCAGGATGATTCTCAGCCAGTTGGCAACCTATGCAACATCTTCTCCAACCAAAAATGTTAAGCAAACTAAGGTTTCTACCGACACCGTAGTGATGGTAGAAACTGCTTTTTTAGCTAGCGCGGCAAGCTTAGTCTGGCTGATTAACTATTACTTTCCTCTGGGACCTGTGTTAAAAATATTTTTTCCTATTCCCATTGCTCTAATCTATCTAAGACGTGGTAATCGCGCTTCTTGGATGGCGGCGATCGTTTCTTCGTTGCTGCTATTGGTTTTAATGGGTCCTACTCGAAGCGTATTTTTTTTGATGCCCTATGGGTTTATGGGAGTTATCTTGGGGGCGTGTTGGCAGCGCAGGTTAAGCTGGCTATTTTCCATTAGTTTGGGGGCAGTAATTGGTTCGCTGGGGTTGGTTTTTCGTTTTTGGTTAAACTCTATTTTAATCGGCGAAAATCTTTGGATTTATGTGATTACTCAAATTACCCAGTTGCTTGACTGGATTTTCTTCAAGTTGGGAATTTTAGCACAGCCAGACTTTGCTTTAATTCAAATCCTAGCGGTTGGCTCAATTGTGGTTCAAAATCTGATTTATCTTTTTGCCGTGCATTTAGTAGCTTTGATGTTGCTAGATCGTTTAGATAATCCGATTCCGCGTCCCCCAGAGTGGGTTAGAGTTTTGCTGGATTATTAATATTCTTACTTTTTATAGGCTTTAGCTGAAGCAGAAATCCAACCCACCTTCCGCACGTCAAAATGTAGTACAAGACAATCGGAATAATCGACCGAAAAAATGGAAAAATAAATGTTGACCATCAAGCAAATAGTAATAAATACTCAGACCACCAGAGAATTAGACAAAAATTAATAAATAAACCACATCCATCTTGAGACCTGGAGTTTTTGACGATACTGGGATATTGTCATTAAGGAGGCTCACAAGTGGCAAAAATTAGGATGCTAAAAGTAAACTATCACCAGTGGAATCAGAGCGTAGAACAGTTGAGAGAAATGTCGCTCACTGCGGTTCATCCCCGTACCCGTGAACGCTTGATGGCTCTTTATGAAATCTGTCTGGGCAAGAGTGCGACGCGAGTAGGACAAGAGACCCAGAGGAACCCACAAAGGATAATGGACTGGGTGCATCGATATAACCATAGCGGACCAGATGCCTTGACCTTCCGACAGACAGGAGGTCATCCCCCCCTTGATCTGCGGATGCAGTTGACGGGGGGGATGGGTTGATTCGCTCCGCGTTGGCGGTAGCAGCAACCCCACCTCAAAAGCGAGAGCAGGAGTCCCATCAACCGAGATGGACTTTAAAACGACTGGTGAAATGGTTAGAGTCAAAATTTGGGGTGAGCAGTTGTCGAGAGACGGTGCGTAAAGCCCTCCGAGGGTTAGGGTTTTCCTGGAAGAAGGCACGTAAGCTCTAGAACAAAGCCAATCCCCAGAAGCGAGCCGAATTTCTCGAAAAACTAGAGGGCTTATTGTCAGAGACGATCCAAACTGGACGGTTACTGGTCTACAAGAAGCGAGGCCCATATTGATCTCGATACTGATGAGGGCTATGGTTGGTCGATCTCAGGAGAACGTTTTTGGGTCAGTTCTTGTTCTCCTGGACTTCAAAAAGTCTCCTTCTATGGGGTGTACCTCTATAATCTCGGACAGGTCAGGTTCTTTCCTTATGATAGAGCCAATGGGTTCAACCAAGATTGAAGTAGTCAAACAGCTTCGAGCTGAATTTCCCGATCTTGAGATGACCTTGGTTTGGGACGGTGCTCCCTATCATCGTTCTGGAGAAGTCAAGACAGCGATCGCGGAGTTAGAGATTGAACTCCAACCATTACCAGGCTATAGTCCTGACTTTATGCCCGTCGAACACCTATGGCAATGGTTGCGGGAGGATGTCACTTATCATACCTGCTATGAGCAAGAAGCGGAGCTAATTGCACAAGTCAAGCAGTTTGAGGCTCGCATCAATGCAGAACCCATGGAAATTGCTGACAGGTTATGGGTTACAACTCACCTCAACCCAGAGGTAGAAAAACTACGGGTCTCAACCTAGACGTGGTTTAGTTGTAAAATCTGAACTTTGGTCTTACCCACCCTAAAAATTGATTGAAACAGTTGGGTTATGCCAATACTTTTGTGATTGGTTAACTCGAGTTTGCCTAATTGTTCGCTAACCCAACCTACTGTTGGCTAATTGCGTATAGTTAATAGTTAAATGTTTATTTCCTCATTTCTTATCCCTTATGCGAAGCGGCTTGCACTAGATGCGGTGAGTACACCTTTCTCGCATTGAGTGTACCCTTTAGGGTTAGGACATCCTTCATCCCTTTTTTAGTCTCCACCGATTTCGACTAATTTACCGATATTAAAATCGATTTTGACCCTGCCTTGAAGACGACATAAATTATCGAGCAAAAGCAAAGGAATTTGCCAGTTATGAAGCATTAGAAAGGGTAAAGGGTCATCTGGGATAAGAACAGCGTCAGTTCCTTTAGTTATCTTTTGCCACCAAGCTTTAAGTTCTGTAAATGAACGAATGCTCAATAATCTCCACAGTTCGTGATACGTCCAGTAGGTGGGTTTACTATCGGGTAAAGGAGTAATGGGGGCTTCTCCTGGTTCACCATCGGATAAATAAGCTTCGGCTACCCCTGGATGATCGTGAAACATGGTGATGGCTGAGTGCAGACGAGGATTACATTCAATGGGATAGACTGTTCCATCATCGGTTTGAATCATGTCAAAACAAATTTGTCCTGTTAGATTCATTTTCTGTACAAAGGTTTCTACCCATTGATAGATCGCAGGGTTATCTACCTGTTCGTAGTTAACCTGAAAAGGAGAAGATTTAGAACAGCAGTGTAGTCTGATTTTTCCTTTACGGGCGGTTGCATGAAAGCAATATTCTTGTCCGCGAATAAATTCTTGCATTACCCAAGGTTTCTCAGGACTAATTGGTAAGCTGTAAATATAGTTTTCCATCTCTGGAAAGGGCAATCTAGTTAAATCTAGTCGCAATACGGAATCATAAAGCCTACATTCAGCAGGTTGGCTGAATGATGAGATATTTATAGAAAGTCTTTCAATTTAAGCCATTGAACCAGAACCAACCTATTGAAATTGATGTTCAAGACATCGACCACCTAGGGTTGATTGCGGGCATCGTAGATGAGATCGGAATTGTCGAAATTATCAATCGCTTGCTGGGAAACCATCCTCTGGAAAAAATCAGTGCAGGGCATGTAATCAAAGCATTAATTCTGAATTGCCTGGGCTTCCTGACAGCACCACTGTACCTGTTTAACCAATTTTTCGTCGGTAAAGCTACCGAACACTTGATTGGTCAAGGAGTCAAACCAGAACATCTCAATGATAGTCGCATCGGTCGAGTTCTAGATCAGCTGTATCAACAAGGATTAACCTCTGTGTTTGTGGAGATTGCCCTGGCAGCAGTAAAACGTTTTGGGGTCAGCATTAAACAAGTCCATCTGGATGGCAGTAGCATGTGTGTCCAAGGAGAATATATCAGTGACCAGGCAAAGACTAACTCGGTTGAGATAGCTTCACAAGAGCAATCGGGTGAGCATCAAGACTTAGTTAAGGCAGAAACTGAAGAAAATGCCGAACCAGTACCGATTAAGATTACCCACGGCTATTCGAGAGACTATCGACCAGATCTCAAGCAGTTTACTAGGAGCACTGATTACCAGTGGAGATGGGGATGTTCCCTTGTATTTACGAGTGGGGAATGGCAACGATGCTGACCAAGCCGTATTTACCGAAGTGATAGGGGAATTCCAGCAACAGTGGAAAGCCAAGGAGCCTGAAGTTTATGTAGCTGATGCCGCTCTTTACAGCCAAGAGAATCTCGAAGCCTTAGGAGCCACTCCTTGGATTAGTCGTGTCCCTGCTACCATTGCCGAAGTGCAACAGTTGATGCAGACACTACCGTGTCTTGATGTTCACCGTCAGCTTCGGGGATAACTACGCCATTGCCGAGGTGTGCAGCACTTACGCTGGAGTTTGCCAGCGGTGGTTGGTGATCCAAAGCGAGTCACGTCAACAAGCTGACCTCAAACAATTGGACAAGCGCATCACCAAAGCACAAACCAAGAAAGCCAAAGCACTTAAAGAGCTCGGCACTCATCCCTTCGCTTGCGAGACTGATGCCCTTGATGCTGCCAAGCTCTTCGCGAAAAAGCTGAAGTATCATCGCTTGACTAACATTCAGGTGCAATTGAAGCCTCACTATGAGCAGCCAGGTCGTCCCCGAAAAGGAGAGTCACCACAACGTTACACTTATCATCTTCAAGGGGCTTTAGTCCTTGATGAAGAAGCAGTTACACGGCTACGAAATCAAGCTGGACGATTCATTTTGGCGACTAACTTGCTCGATGAGCAGCTGTGGTCAAATGAGATGATTCTACAAGAGTACAAAAATCAGCAGTCTTGTGAACGAGGTTTTCGATTTCTTAAAGATCCTCTCTTTTTTGCCTCTCGAATGTTTGTCAAGTTACCTCAACGAGTGGCTGCCCTCGCTATGATTATGGGCTTATGTTTGCTCGTCTACAGCATCGGACAACGACAACTTCGCTCCTCTTTAGCCGAGATCAAGGAAACGATTCCCAATCAACGGGGTAAGCCTACAGAAAGACCAACACTGCGGTGGGTACTGCAATGTTTTCAGTCCGTGCATTTGGTTTGGCTGGATGGTCGAAAGTGGTCGATTAAGTTGAACGATTCACAACAACACATTTTGCGTTTCCTTGGTTCAGCCTGTCAAAAATATTATTTCCTCTGTTAATAAACCTGCGGAATGTAGGATAAAGAATACTTTTAACAATATATTTACTACCGTCACTCTCGAAATCGAAGTCTACGATCTGTTGCGGATTGGTAATTCTAAATACTTTAGGTGCAGCTAAGCCCAATTCTCTGGCTTTTGAGCAAAAGGCGTGTTTGTCGTCGAGAATGGCAGTTACTTCTGGATCGAGATGAATCGATTCACAATAAGGTTCTAAAGCTTTTTTAGCTAGAGAATCATCGTAACTAGCAATGGGACTAGATACAGGAACAAAAAGATTGATGTCTTGCTTTTTGGCTATATCAACTAAAGCCTGACAATATGCCTCTGGTTCTTTTTCAGGAACAGGGACGGTAAAAAAACCCTTGACTGCGCGGGAAAAACGATGACCTGACAGCCAATATTTATGGGTTTCTACCAGATATACTTCGTGTCCATCTCTGTGAAAAGATCTTGCTAAGTGTAACGCTTTAGTCATTTTTGCCCCTGTAATCAGGATGCGCTTTTTTTCTGACGGCGTAATCGTAGGGGAGATCGCATTATTGCCCCTACCTGAAATGATATTTTTTACTAAAGATAAAAACACCAAAACCAAATTAAAAGTAAGCGTCCCAGGGGTAAAGAAAATATGCGGGTTGAAGAGAACAAGATCTAGTACAGTAAAGGAATGGAATCCGAGAGCATTGAGATAGCCGGAAGAAAAGTCACCAAGGCAGATTGGGACGCAACACCAGAGAGCGTCAAGCTGGTGATCGAGGATTTTCATGGGATGATTGGAGTATTGACCCTGCGAGTATCAAACCTCGAAGAGAAATTAAACAAGAACTCGAAAAACTCCTCAATCCCACCGTCAAAGAATGGCTTTGGAGGCGGAAAGAAAGCAGAACAGAAGAAAGTAAAAAGAGCTACAAAACAAAGGATAAAGCAAGAGACATCAGAGCCAAAGCTGTATCCAGCGTCCGAATGTCAGGAAATTCACGAGGAAAAACCACAAGCATGTACAGAGTGTGGAGAGAAACTTCAGGGCGAAGACTCAGAGCCATACAGACATCAAATTATCGAGATGCCAATCGTCAGACCAGACGTAGTAGAATATCGGCTGCATGAACTAGAGTGCGAACATTGCGGTACAAAGACCAGAGCAGAGCTACCAGCAGGTGTCAGCCCAAAAAGCTACGGACAGGGACTCGCAGCATGGATAGCGATTCTCAGTAGCGAATATCGACAAAGCTACAGGCAAGTGTGCTGGGCGCATTTACTCAGAGATTTTCAAGCGATGGCTGAACGCAGTGGAGCGTCCTCTGAGATTGGGGCAAGTCTACTCCACAAAGGACATCGATTGTTCCACTGGTGGCATCGGGTGCGGGATGGCACCATGTCGAGAGGATTATTTATCGAGGCGACGAACTTAATCCGCGCCGCAGTGAAAGCGGAATTGGAGTCAGCAGTAAATCTTCCGATTAGTCGCACCGAAACAACGCCCCTAGCCAAAACAGTCAGAACTTGTGAGCAGTTGCTCAAAATTGAGCCAGCACTCTGGACATTTGTTGACCACCAAGACTTAGAACCGACTAATAATCTGGCGGAAAGAGCCTTGCGTCCTGCTGTCAT
>CAVRWR010000126.1:0-41468 GCA_963724445.1 uncultured cyanobacterium
TAAACATTATTTGCTTAATGTTTATCGTGCTTGTCTCCACATGGGTAGTGTGAACTACCTTGATTACACTTGTACCTAAGAAAATTAAGCACAGCCTAGTGGACATGGGCGTAAGTAAAGGCACCATTTAGTTAACCTTAAATCCTGACCATATCTAACTTGCTACTTGTTATTTACCACTCGCTACTTAAGCGAAGCGGTACTAGTGGCAGTTCTTTTGCTGTCCCACATACCATCACTAAAACTGTCCCCAAATTGGACTTGAGTTAGGAAAGCTACTATACATTGAACAATTATAGAAATTGATTCAATCATTATAGTTATGCAACAAGCTTACATAACCAGTATTGGCAAGTTTTTACCTGGTAAATCGATTGGTAATGACGATATCGAAGCTTATTTAGGCCAGGTTAATCACCAGCAATCTAAAGTTAAAAAACGTATTTTAAAAAGCAATGGCATTCAGCAGCGATTCTATGCTTTAGATTTAGCGAAAAATGTAACTCATCGCAATAGTGAGTTAGCTGCTAATGCTCTAATCGATGCCTTAAACTTCTCAAGTCTGGATAAAGCTGACCTAGAATTGCTTTCATGCGCTACTACCTGGTCTGATTTACTAGTGCCGAGGATTTGGTAACTTAGTATTGAAAGAACTTTCAGGGTTTCCTCCTTTAGAAATAACTTCTCGATCAGGGAGTTTGCTGTGCAGGAATAGCGGCTCTCAATTATGCAGTATCCCAGATTCAACTAGGCAAAAAGACTAATGCGATCGCCGTTGAGTTCGGAATTAGCATCGCGGCTATTTATCAATACCAAGTTTGAGGCTCAAACTGAAATAAAACAGGGTCACAAACTAAGTTTTGATACAGAATTTTTACGCTGGATGCTATCAGATGGCGCAGGAGCTTGTCTAATTCAAAATCAGCCGAATTATCAAGGGATTAGTTTGAGAGTTGATTGGATTGAAAGTATTTCCTATAGTAATGCCTATCCTTTGTGTATGTACGCAGGTCAGAATGACACTAACGAGCAAAGCTGGATGAACTATCCGTCCTATAGTGATGCCGCAGCAGATGGAGCAATTAACCTTCGACAAAATATCCGCTTATTGGGAGAGGTGATTAAGCTGGGGGTTAGCGGATGGCTCAAACTAATTGAATCAGGAAAAATGAATCCTCTAGAAGTTAGCTGGTTTTTATGCCATTATTCCTCTCACTTTTTTCGCCATCAAATTATCGATCTCCTGGAACAAGCAGGAGCAATGATGCCCGAACAAAAGTGGTTTAACAACCTCTATATCAAGGGCAATACTGGATGCGCTTCTATCTATCTATCTGATGTTGGAAGAACTATTTAACTCGGACAAACTACAGGCAGGAGAAAAGATCTGCTGTTTTGTGCCTGAAAGCGGCGGATTTACTACGGCGTAAATGTTCAACTATTCTTTGTCTCCCCATAATCCTTTAAATCCTCATACCTGGGATTTAGTTTATTTGGATAATGCCATTCCCATGGATGCCACGGCTAAGGCATATATGGTTAAGGATCTAAATAATTGGACTCGTAATTATCTTTTAATTCCGATTAAGCTGATAGCTAACCTCCTATTGGCAATGATTATGACTCTTAAACAACTTTTGCCGTTTCAGTTTAAAGCCTATGCCTTGATGCACTACAGTGCCGCCTGGTTTCTCAATAATTTTGTTTCCTCTGAAGCCTGCTATTTAATTGTGCTTCATTCAGGTTTGGGGTCAAATATCGTCAATTTTCTGATTGATAATGGGCCGATCTTCAAATTTCTAAATCTCAGCTTTATCCGCGTACGGTGGCAGATTTAGCGAACAACGCTTTTCTCGAACATGATTTAATTTTGTACAATTTTATCCATGATTATCATCAGGCTCGAACAAAAAAATCCTGACTGGAGCAAGCAGATTAACCAAGATAATTTAAATTTTGCCAGCCTTCAGCCGATAAAAGTTGAGATCGATTTTACCAAACGTCGCTGGCTGAGAATCCTCGATCTAGAATCGGCGATCGAACTCTTTAAAGTTTTTTATTCCTTCTGTCTTACCAGTGATGAATTCGCCAGAGCAGTATTATCCTTGCAGTTTGATGAAAGCTTTAGTATTTATCTCAGCAAAGTTACTGATGACCACAACTGGAACCACATCATCACTAACCGTCATCCCTTAGCGCCCAATAGTCCATTTAATGCCAGTCATGACTTAATGCTCCACGGCATTGTTACCGAGTATTTGCATAAATATCTAGAACTCAAATCCGACTCAGTAACCAGTAATTAATTTTAGGCTGCGGCTTGCCAGCTTAACGTTTATCGTGCTTGTTTCGGTGCTGGTGGTTTAAATATTTAAACAAGAAAAGTAAATACACTATTTGCTGTTTAGTTAATCCACAGTAATTCCAGGCATTTCAATAAAGTTTGGCAGTTTTTCAAGGCGATCGCAAGATGCGATTGCCAGAGTCCAAGGAGCATTGATTTTGGTCAGAACTTTGGATGATACAGAGCCTTTTGAAAGATTGGTTGAAAGTTTGCCAGAATATCTGTTAGATAGTGTCTCGCACTTCTATGTATTAATAACTGATGTCTATTAAAAGCCTTCACCTTTCAAATTACGCTACGGCTTGCCAATATTTGTAAGTAGCGTAAGCCATCGTCACCACTCCTGTAAGAATGGCAGTTTCATCTATTTCAAATTTAGGATGGTGGAGGGGATAGTTAACTTTATCGTGATAACCTACTCCCAAACGGAACATACAGCCAGGAACCTTATCTAAATAGACTGAAAAATCTTCTGCGCCCAAAGAAGGTTCAGGTAAAATCTGCACGCTACTATCACCCCAGGCTTCGCGAGTAGCAGCTTCAATAATTTGAGTCAGGGTTTCATCGTTATGTACTGAAGGAACTCCACGACGATAGTCAACCTGGCATTTTGCGCCATAGATCTGACAAACACCCTGGGCAATATTCTCAATCCATTGGGGGAGATTGGCGTGACTATCAGGATGAAGCGATCGCACTGTTCCCCACATCTGAACGCGATCGGCAATTATATTATGCGCCCGACCGCCTTCTATTTTGCCAATAGACAAGACAATTGGGTGTAGGGGGTTTTGAGTCCGACTAATTGCCTGCTGTAGACTTGTGATTACCTGGGAGGCAATCCAGATCGCATCGATCGCCTGATGAGGTCGCGCGCCATGTCCCGATTCTCCCTGGATGATAATTTCTAGTTCGTCCGCAGCCGAGGTTAATGCTCCATAGCGAATACCAATCCGCCGAGCAGGAATTGAAGGAAATACATGAACGCCATAAATTGCGTCTACTCCCTCCATCGCGCCATCTTTTACCATCCACTTTGCTCCCTGGGCAATCTCTTCGGCTGGCTGAAACAAAAAACGGACGTTTCCTGGTAGTTGATGGGACAGTTGGGACAATACCATTGCTGTTCCCATACCCAAAGTAGAGTGAACATCATGACCGCAGGCATGCATTACTCCAGGATTAGCCGAGGTAAAATCTAGCTCCAGATCCTCCTGTATCGGCAAGGCATCCATATCGGTACGAATTGCTAGAGTACGACGATCTGCTCCTGAACCAGCAAGCTCCCCCACCACTCCCGTTTTGCCCACTGCTTCCTTGACATTTAAGCCACAGGAAGACAAAACCCCAGCAATATATGTCGAAGTTTGATGTTCTTCACCGCTCAGTTCGGGGTGAGTATGCAGGTGACGGCGGATTTCGATTAATCGCGGGGCAAATTTTTGAGCAATATCTTTGATTTGGGCAAGCATTTTAGTTTAAATCAAAAGCGATGCAGGGCGACAGCCGCATATAGCGATCGCCCAAGGTTCGGGGAGATTATTCTTGTTCTACAATAACTACGGTAATGTTATCCGACCCCCCCGCAGCCTTTGCTGCATCAATTAATTCTTGAGCAGTTTCCTCACAAGTTGTTAAGTTAGTTAAAGCAGTTTCGATTTGACTATCGGTAACTTCCTCAGTTAAGCCATCGCTACAAATCAACAGGCGATCGCCAGACTGGACTTCAAATTCTTGAATATCAATATGCTGGAGATCTTCTCGACCGAGACACTGAGAAAGTACATGTCTCCAGGGATGAAACTTTGCCTGTTCGGCATTGATCTCTCCTTTTTTTAACGCCATACCAACCCAAGTATGGTCATCGGTAATTTGCTCTAGATGGGAATCTCGTGAACGATAGAGGCGAGAATCCCCTACGTGGGCGCACAGTGGCTGTTCATCACGAAATATCAGCACTACCACCGTAGTACCCATATCCTGTCTTTCTGGGTGAATTTTTTGATCGGCAATAATGCCTGAGTTAGCTTTTTCAACCGCTTCTTTGAGCAATACTTGCGAATCAAGAGGAGAGTCCCAATTCTCTTGCAAGTAAGCATAAATTATTTCTGTGGCAATCCTACTAGCTTGTTCCCCACCAGCATGACCTCCCATGCCGTCAGCTACGATAAAAAAACGCCCCAGCTTGTCGTCAACAAAGTAACTATCTTGGTTGGCTGTCCTCACAACCCCTGTATCTGTAAGACCTATAAATTGACGCTTCATAAACAGTTAGTCTGTAAACTGATAAAAACTAAAGATATAGTCAACACTTAATGGTTGCAGCCTGATATCTTCTTAGAACATGCGATCGATACGATCGAGACGCTTTAGTAATCTTAGTAATGCCCATCCAGGCACTACTGCAATCGTAGCAGCGATCGCTGCCAAAATCTTGAACCCACCAACCAACAGGAGAGTGGCGCTAATAAGTAACGCACTAAACAATATAGTATAGTTCGTCCCTAGCTGAGTTGCACTCAAACGGCGCATGACTCGTTCCGATTCCAGGGAACGAATGCGAACTCGCAGATCCCCTCTTTCTAATTTATCTATTGTATCGTCGATTCGTCCAGGTAGTCCGAGGGCTGCTGTACCTACTTGGGCTGCTTGTCTACCCAATTCATCAAAAATAGTTTTACCGTTGGAACTGTTGCTGTTAGTCATAAGCTGCATTGCATAAGGTTGAGCTACTTCCATAAAGTTAAATTCAGGGTCTAGACCTTTGCCTACTCCCTCTAGAGTAGAAAAAGCCCGCATTACGAACGTAAAGGTGGCGGGAAAGCGAAATGGCTGACCGTAAGCTATTTCATACAAATCTTCGCTGATAGCATCTACGGACTGTTCCTCAAAAGGTTTGTCCATGAAGTTATCTAACATAAACTGAATCGAGCGACGAACCGAACTCATGTCCCCTGTAGGAACTAGTGCGCCCAAGTTAATCAGAGACTTTACTACTTTATCCGAGTTTTTTTGAGCGATCCCCACCAGGGTATCCATCAAGCCTTCACGAATATTGTTTTCTATTTGTCCCATCATGCCAAAGTCATAGAAAATTAAAGATCCATCATTGCTGACGGCAAGGTTGCCTGGATGAGGATCGGCATGAAAAAATCCCCCATTAAGAATTTGCTGAAGATAAGCTTTTGCGCCCAATCTTGCCAGCAGCTTACGGTCTAAGCCAGCCGCTTCGATCGCTTCATAATGACTGATTTTAATCCCAGGCATATATTCCAAAGTCAGTACTTTCGGTGAGGCATATTTCCAGTAAACACGAGGTACACAGACCCAATCCTCTCCCTTAAAGTTACGACGAAAAGTGTCGGCATTGCGACCTTCCAACAGATAGTCGGTTTCTTCCCAAAGAATTCGACAGCACTCGTCATAAATTCCGATCCAGTCGCGATTCTTGCCCCATTCGGGATGGTTTTGAAAGTAGCTAGCAATTTGACGTAAGATTGCTAAATCGATCGAAAATAGCTGCTTTAGCCCAGGTCTTTGTACTTTGACAACTACATCATCTCCCCGATAAAGCTTGGCTCGATGAACCTGACCCAAACTAGCCGCTGCCAACGGGATCGGGTCGAAACTAGAAAATAGCTTATCGATTGGCTTGGCAAAATCTGATTCAATTGTCTCTTTAACCTGATCGTAGGAAAAAGCGGGAACTCGATCCTGAAGCTTTGATAGTTCCTCAACATATTCAATCGGAAATAGGTCTGCGCGAGTGGAAAAAAGCTGCCCCAGCTTAATAAAAGTAGGACCTAATTCTAAAAAGGTTTCACGAATCCAAATAGCTTGGGACTTGCGCCTGGCTGCTTGCTTCTCAAGATTAAATCCCCCTGTATAACTCCACTTGCGCTTGTTCCACCAGTTGCTAAACAAAAAAGAAAAAGCGAAAATCCAGATGTCTAAACGACGACGATTTCGAGAATATTTAGGTCGGTTCCAGCGATAAGATTTACCAGAAACTAAAGGAGCAGCTTCCTTGCCATCAGGCTTGAGTTGAACGACTGCTGAAGTATTTTTGGTTGAGTCAGACTTGTTCAACTTACGATCTAGAGAATTTTGGTTGGGAAAGGCAGGAGACACTAAAGTTATTATTAAATTATGGGGAAGAATTAAACAAATTAACTGTGTTATTGCTGGACTAACTAAGATTAACTAATCTTAATAATAGCGACATATCGTCAAAAAAAGCAGTTGGCGATCGCGATTAAATTTGGGCTACTGGATAATCAACCATTGCCAAGGATAAAAGCAAAAAGAATGATCGAGTTGTTTTCAGTACCTAATCGGCACCTAATAAGATTTGTATTAATTGCGATATTTCTTTAATTCAGACCTCAAAGTAGCAATTTCGGCTCTTAGCTGGTCGAGCATTGTCTGAAGATCGTCGGGATTAGTGCTACTCGTATCAATATTAATTGTATTATTTGTCTTGGCAACCTTGCTGGCATTACTTTGGGTGCTGTTGCCTCTGGGGTAAGGGGTAGAACCTGTAGTAGAAACTGCCGCTCTTTCTGCTCTTAGCTGCACCTCTTCCATCAATTGCCGTAAATTTTCTCGCTGTTCAGCATCGAATTTACCAAGGTCGCTCATGGCACTAGTGAAGGATTCTTCAAGCTTTTCGCTCATAACTTCAGCCAAAGCTCTACCGAAAAAAAAGGCGTTGGTAACAGGATTGTCGCTCATATGGTCAAGTTAAAGTTTTTAAATAGCTACTCACAACTGATTATATCTCTATTCTGAAAGCTTTAATCTTTAGGGCAACTTACCCGTTTATGTTTTAAAGTTGTTGGTCAAGAAGCAACGCCTAACAAGCAGATAAAATAAAAACAACATTGTAGTCAATTATTATCTGACGTTACGCAGTCAAACGAGATTTCAATAGTTTCAGTTGTTAGTTGAGAACGGAATATCAGTAGTTCAAGACCTCATGTGCGTAACATCAGTTATTATGTTTAGTTTTTGCTTGGTCTAATACTATGGTTTTTTTGGTAATTATTGGTCTAGTCATGGCAATAGTAGCGGTACTATTTGCCTTACAAAATGCTGCTGTAGTGACCATCAATTTTGGCACTTGGCAATTAGAGCAGTCCTTGGCAATTGTGTTAATCGCTACTCTAGGCTTAGGTATCATCATTAGCATGCTTCTCTCTCTGCCGACTATTTTCAGGCAGCGATGGCAGAACTCTCAGCAAACTAGCAAAATTAGTGAACTACAAACCAAACTCAAAACGAATAATCAGAGTACTTTACGGCAGCAACAGTCAAATATAGCTCAACGAGAGGCAATTCAAGAATTATTGCAGGCGTTTGATTTTGCCGACGGAGTGACAGGGGTTTTGAATAAAAATACCACAATCAAGTTGACGGAACATCTTTTACAACAGATGCAGCTACAGCCAAAAAACCCCCGATATGCTTCTTTGGTCGTAATGTTATTTTCCCTCGATCCAGCAAAATCCCAGCGTAACTTTGCCGACATTGGTAGCGAAAATGCAGTCTACAAAGCGATCGCCAAACGATTAAGAAGTGCCGTAACTCCTGATAGTTTTCTGGGTATCACCGAGCGCAAAAGATTTATTAGCTTAGTGTTGGGCTTGAGAGGCATGGAAGTAACCGATTATGTTGCTTATCTTCAGGAGAAAGTTACGGAATCTCCTCTGCAAAAAGCCGACGGCGTTTTATTGCCGCTGAAGATGAGTGTTGGCGGCGTGGTAGTTGACCCCACAGATTCCGTAGATAGTCGCAATATCCTCAAACAAGCAGAACAAAATCTGGAAAATTCATTGCTCAGGGGACGAGGCTATTCTGAAATATCCGAGGTTAATACAAAATCGCTCTAGCTGCTCAAGCGTACCGACAAATAGTTTAATTGCAGCCATCGTGCTGATAGGTTATCCATTGCCATAGTGAAAACTTGAAAACCATCCATGAATTCTGAACCCCAAAATTTTTCGTCTAATAGTCAATCTTCAACGCCAGCTGATTTTGAGCAGATTGAAGATTTAATTGAGCTATTGCTTGAGCAGCAGACGACTGTGGATAATTCTAGTCAAGGACATGTTCAAGACTCCCCCTTGCCTGAAAATGAAGCTGCCAACTCTACTGACGCTAAATTAGATGATACAGAAATTAAAGTTGAGATTCAAAGCGAACCCAAACCTACCTTAGAAGAGGCGGTAGAATATAAAGCCTTTATGCGACGGACTATGGAGTCAAAAGCACCTGAAGTTAAATCGGAGATTAAATCTAAATCTGAAATTGCCAGCTTTAATTCTATTGAGCAGGTAAAAGCGATCGCTCCAGAAACAGCATCTGCCGAAGAGCTAGTGGATATAGTCAATGCCCTAATTCCTTTGATAGTAGAACTGCTGCATTTTCAGCTAGAAGATTCCCAAGAAGCAATAATTCGGACAGTCAGACCAGTATTAGATCGACTAATTGAGGAACGAACCACTGAAGACTCCCCCAAAATGGCAGCGGCGATCGCCAAAATCTTGCCCTTTGCCATTGAGTCGGAAATTAAACGTAATCCAGAAGCCATTGCTAAAGCGATCGCCCCAGAAATTGCCCTTTCAATCAGAGAACAAATTCTCTTAGATCGAGATGCTATTCCCCAGACTTTAGGACCAGAAATGGGTCAGGCAATTAAAGCCCAAATCGAATCGGAAAAAGATGCGATGGTCGATGCCCTTTATCCAGTAATTGGCAGTACTATCGCTAAATACATGGTGGAGGTAGTCCAGGATATCAACAGCAAGATTGAGAGTACCCTTAGTCCTGAAGGAATCAAGCGTAAATTCAAGGCAAAGTTACAGGGAGTCTCAGAAGCAGAGCTAATTTTCAAAGAGTCTGTCGGTTATCACGTTCGGGCAATATTTTTGATTGATAAAGACTCAGGATTGGTAATTCAAGAAATCCAGTTACCAGGAGAAAAACAGCTTGACTCTGATATGCTGGCGGGAATGCTCACTGCCATTCGCAGCTTTGCTAATGACTGTATTGATTCCGGTTCCGAGCTTGACTCCATCGATTATGGTGACTGGCAAATTCCCTTGGAAGTTGCAGGATACTGCTATCTCGCGGTAGTGGTTGCGGGAGAACCTCCTAAAGAATTTATTACTAAAATCCGTCGAGTTCTGGGGGAAATAGTGATGGAACACGATCGGGTAATTCAAAATTTTGATGGCAATCTGGCGGATGTTCCCATTAGCATTAGAAACAAACTAGAGGAGCTAACCGAAGCTAATAAAGACAATGCCAAATCATCCTCTTCGCCAGTATTATTGTGGCTAATAATTTTTATTCTAAGTATTATTTTTATTCCTTGGGGAATTAACAAGTATCGCGCCAAGGTTGCTCATAATCTAGAACAAACTATCGCAGTTCAGTTAGATGCGGCACCAGAGCTATCAGTTTAT
Organism: uncultured cyanobacterium; assembly: GCA_963724445.1. GTDB lineage: Bacteria > Cyanobacteriota > Cyanobacteriia > Cyanobacteriales > Xenococcaceae > Waterburya. Next base: position 9,814 of record CAVRWR010000126.1, read on the forward strand.
CGCTTGGATTCTCAGGTTGACAATGGTCAGGTAATTGTTAAAGGAAGAGTTCCCAGTGAATATCTCCGCGATCGCGCAGCAGCAATAGTGCAAGAAATTGCTAATCAATACGATCTAAAGCTGAATAATCAAATTGTGGCGGTTGATGTTCCTGTCAATCCTACCTTGATTACAGGGGAAATTAAAAGATTGACCAATTTATTTAATCAACAGTCTCAAGTAGCGATCGAGACAGATTATTCACCAAAAACTTTAACGATTAAGGGATTTATTTTAGACCCAGCTACTCGACAAAATATTAATCGGGCTTTTCGCCAGATACCTGGAGTTGAACAAATTGTTTTTGAGCTAAATTCACGCCTGCCAATAGTTGAGCAGCGAATTTATTTCAGCTCAGGTTCGAGTAAACTCAATTTTGCCGATAAGTCTAGTAAAATTAATGCTGTCGAACAACTTTTACGTCAGTACCCTCAGTTACATTTAAAGCTAACTGGACATAGTGATGGTATAGGTTCAAATCAAATCAATCAAAGATTAAGCCAAAAACGTTGTCAGAGCGTCAAGGCTGCTTTAGTGTCTAAAGGAATAGATTCTTTTAGACTTGTTGATGACTGTGAATTACCTCCTTTACTGCCAAACACAGCGAATGGTTCAAACTTGTTGTCTAATCGCTATGTCAGCTTTGAACTCTTTATTCCCCCGAATTCTCAGTAAGTACCGTTCAATGACAATAATTACCAAGAAAATTTGTTTACTAGGAGATTTTAATGTCGGCAAAACTAGTTTAGTCCGCCGTTTTGTAGAAGGTAAATTTAGCGATCGCTATCTTTCCACAGTGGGAGTCAAAGTATCGCGCAAATCAGTAAATATCAAAATCGAGCTTAATCTACATCAGGTTAATCTTTTGGTCTGGGATTTAGAGGGCAATACTAAGTTCAAATCCATCACTCCTACCTATCTCAAGGGAGCCAGCGGTTCAATTATTGTTGCCGACCTCACCAGATCCGATACCTTAAAAAATTTGAATCAGCATATTGAGCTATTTCTGGAAGTCAATCCTGCGGCGGTAATTATCATTGCGATGAATAAGGTAGATTTGCTCCCCGAAGAGAAGCTGAATAGACTAATAGAGAACTACAGTTTTGATAATTTCCAGCAAGTTATTGGCGTGTACCAGACCTCTGCCAAAATAGGAAACAACGTGGCTGAGATGTTTGATGAATTAGCGATGGCGGTCACTCATTCGGCGATCGAGTAGTAATTCCAATCCCACTAGCAGAAAATTCCGCCACAGTTTTGGTCGATAGCTCATGGGTAGTCATCTCTTGGAGAATAGTCAGGGGAACTGTCAGATGGTGCGCTCCTGCCTGGAGGGTATCGGCAGCTTCTTCAGGTGATTTGATACTTGCAGCAAGGATTTCTGTCTTGGTACCTTGCAGCAATTCCAAATTCAAATTTTGACAATGAATACAGTATAGGTTGAGGATAAAAGAGAATCTCTTCAAAGGTATCGAAATGAAACCAATGACACTGAATTTTGTGGGGATGTTGGGATTTCTCTCCCAAGCGATAGCTGAAATCAAAGACCCGAGACAAACTAGTAATGCAACCCGCTATAGCATCAAGGATACTGTACTAGGGGCGTTTTCAGTATTTTTTATGCAAAGCGAGTCATTTTTAGAACATCAACGTCAGATGTACAGTCGTTGTGGAAAAGATAATGCTCAAAGTTTGTTTGGCTTAAAGCAAATTCCGACTACACCTCAAATTCGTAACATTCTAGATAAGATTGCAGCTAAAGAATTATTTAAGGTGTTTACTTGGGTAAACCCAAGCATTAAAGCTATCTGGGTATTTAAAGCCTTATCATTGTCTGGGTGAAAATTTGTTGGTGACTTTAGATGGCACTCAGTATTTTAGTTCTCGTACAATTCACTGTGAGTGTTGTTCGAGTAGAACACATAAAAACAGCACAATCTCCTACTTTCATAGCGCGATTTTGCCCGTAATTGTCGCACCAGGTCAGTCTCAAGTAATTTCCTTACCCCCTGAGTTTATTACTCCCCAAGATGGAACAGAAAAACAAGATTGTGAAGTAGCAGCAGCTAAACGATGGATAAATAAATATGCTCCAGAATTCAAAAGTCAACCAGTTACTCTTTTGGGAGATGACCTCTATAGTCGTCAGCCGATGGTTGAACATTGTCGGAAATTTGGTCTGAATTTCATCTTTACTTGTCTGCCCCAATCCCATCCTGCACTTTATGATTGGGTGGACTATCTAGAAGGCATTGGATACATCAAAACTTTAGAAATTACTCAATGGAACAAATGCTCAAAAGAAATTTATTGTTATCGCTACGTCAATAATATTCCTTTGAGAGATACTCAACCTGCTTTAGATGTCAATTGGTGTGAACTAACCCTCATCCGTCAGTCCGATCAAAAAGTTCTTTACCAAAATGCCTTCATCACTTGCCATGAATTGACCACCGAATCTGTTCCTTTTGTGATTGCTAGGGCGCAGAAGTCGTTGGAAGACAGAAAATGAAAACCACAATATCCTCAAAACCAAGGGCTATCATTTGGAGCATAATTTTGGACATGGACAACACCATTTGTCATCCTTTCTGCTCACTCTTAATCTTTTAGCTTTTCTCTTTCATACCGTTCTCCACTTGGTCGATCTATCCTACCAACAAATCCGCTCCCAGCGGGGTACTCGTCAGGGATTTTTTCAAGATATTCTCAGCCTCACCAAGTATTTGCTGTTTAACAGTTGGCAGCATTTAATTGACTTCATGCTCTCCGATTCAGCCTTTTCTTTTACCATTAACTCTTCCTGAGTTTTTTAATTTGGAATTGCTGTGGTAGAACACTGCTTCGGATTTTTTCGGCCAGAGATATTTTAGTTCAATGGGATGTTTTCTCGCCCCGTGAAGAGTGACATCATACTAAATCCGATTTACAAAGGGTACTTATAAATCCGATCTTAGACAAATCTCAAAATACCCCTGACCCCTGACTTGTAACCCCTGACCTCATATAACTTTTAGATGGTGCATCGAAACAGGATTTAGTATCACATGGTAAACGTAGACAATAATGCCAACTACTATTTTGTAGCCAATTGACTAATTCATGATTAGCAAAACCACGATCAGCTAATAGCATAACATCTGGATAATTAGATAAGAGTCGTTGTGCTAGTTTAAGCGTCAATTTGTATTCCTTAAAAGCCACTGTTGAACTTTTGTGTGCCATAACTTTCCATAAAAAAGGAACTGCTCGACCACCGCACACTACAGAAAGATGAATGATGCAAAATCGATTCCACAACATGGTCGTATCTAATGCTAAATAAAGCCTTTGCGACTTCCAATCGTTGATTGCAGCCATTACTAATGGGATATAGAGCGATTTGACTCGAATTCGGCGATTGCGGACAAATCTTTGCCATCTTCTTTCTGTACTCTGAGCTTTGGTTGCACGGCTTGGCACATAAGATTCCCATTGACTCAAATTGATTTGACCGCTACAAATTAACCCATTAATCATCCAAACCAATGCTTTTAAGTGGCGTAAATCTCGATATTTGCTGTGTTGACTTAGTAAACTGAACAGTTGATCATAAAGTGGGGTAGAGATAGCCATGGAATTTTAGCTCAAAACGTCTATTTTTAGCATCCCATGAATGCTCTCCCTTTTCTTTTATACAACCATATATCAATACTTTCAGGTACTTGTGTCAGGCAATCAGGTTTTAGGCTATGAAGATGTTAATGATCATGACAAATTACGCTACGACCCAGCCTTGGCAATCGCTCTAGATAAACTAGATTTTATTAATTCAAACAAGATGTTTTAGCTGGGAAAAGTACAATTAATCGACTAGAATATTGTCCCGAAACAATTATAAATCAGAAAGAAAGCCGTTACCATAGAATAGAACATGACCCAAAAGAAATTGAAAAAGCTTTTGTAGAAATATTTCTCGCATCCTATAAAAAGCCACCAAGAGAAATTGTTTTAGATATGGATGTAACCGATGACCAAGTCCATGGAAATCAAGAAGGAGCGTTTTTTAACCCTTATTATCATGGGGTATGTTATGCTCCTTTATACATATTTTGTGGGCATCATTTATTAGTAGCAAAACTCCGCTCTTCTAATGTAGATACAGCAGGAGAAGCCTTACCAGAATTAAAAAGAATAATTGAATTAATTAGAGAAAAATGGGCAGATACTCACATCATAATCAGAGGAGATAGTGCTTATTCTCGCGAAGATATTATGAAATGGTGTGAAGAACAGCCAAGAGTTGATTATGTTTTGGCTATGGGAACTAATAATCAATTACAATTAAGAGCTTCTGATATAGTTGAGAAAGCCAAGGCTGATTACGATTCAAGACTTGAACCTGTTACTAAATTAATGGAAACGTTCTTTTCTCCCGATGAAGAATTATCAGAAGCGAATAAATTAGTACCAGAATCAACTTGGTATCGTTCTCTTTGTTATAAAACACAAACATCATGGAGTCGAAGCAGAAGAGTTGTTACCAAAGTTTGTTATGGAGCTAAAGGTTCACAAATGCGTCATGTTGTTACCTCTTTACCTGCTTCAAAAATACCCCCATCTTTACTTTATACCAATAAATATTGTCCAAGAGGTGAGATGGAAAATCGGATTAAAGAACAACAATTAGATTTATTTGCCGACCGAACTTCAACATATGCGAAGCGGTATCCTTTAGGCCAAACATTTGATAGTAATCAATTAAGACTTTGGCTTTCTTCAATGGCTTATGTTTTGATGCAAGCTTTCCGTCAAAATTGTTTATCAAAAACCTCCTTTGCTCAGGGTAAGAGCATCTCAAACCCTATTGACAAAAGGATTGTAGAACAGTCATCATATAGTTATTATTCATAGCTGCGCGTTTCATTTTTTGGCGCAGACTACGCTTCAGACTCTTCTCTTGATTCAGGGCATTGAGTGCCATGCGTCGGAGTAGAGCCAAATTACGAGGGGAGTTGCAAGAACGGATGCGACAATGATCCTCATTAAAAGTTACGTCCAAAGTCCAATGGACTTGGTTTTCGATTCCCCAATGGGTGCGAATTGCATGACCCAGGTTCTGAGCGTCTGCGGGTAGAGAAGACAGATAAAACTGGACTTCATGGGTAACTTTATTCCATAGATGACGGGTTCTCTCGACCATCACAATGGTTTGAAGACCTGACCATTGTTCTTGTTTGTAGAGACCACCAAACTCAGACAGAGGCACAGCCCAACAGCAGCGTTTTTCAGTGCGATGATGTCCTTTTTCCACTCGGCGAGCGGTGGAAACGGTAATACCTTCAAAGTTATTGGCAAAAGCCAACTCAAACCATTTTTTCACCTGGGCGTGAAGGGTGGGATGATTGGTTTTAAGTGCCAAGACATAATCAGCTTTTTTTTGACGAATTAACCGAACAATCTCAGTTTGAGTTCCCATCGCATCGATAGTAATCACAGCTCCTTGAATATCGATTAATTCTAATAGGGTCGGAATGGCAGTTATTTCATTAGAATGATCTTCAACTTTAATCTGTCCTAAAGTCAAATTTTGCTCTGCCACCCAGGCTGTGACTAGATGTAAAGCTTTAATACCTTGTTCGCGGTCAGAAGAACCCCTCAAACACTTGCCATCTATGGGTACAATTTTTGGTTCTAATGAAGGGATTAGTTGTTGCACCCATTTAGTTAGACATTCAGACAGAGCTATGGGATCGATCCTCTCGAAAACACGACGAAAGGTGTCGTCGCTCGGTATTCCATTGGGTAATTCTAAAAATTCTTCTAACCACTGTTGCTTGGCACAACCATAATTTTCGATGTCTTCCCAGCCTTGAGCTCCAGCGATGACAGCTAAGATAGCAATGACTAAAATATCTTTCAACAAGTGTTTTTTCGTTCGATTAACTCTAGGATCTTTAACATCAGTAAAATAACTGGATAAATCAGCTTGTATTTGGGAAATGGGGCTTAGTTTTGCTGTTTTAGCTGTTGGTTGTTCTGGTTTAGCCTTAAGTAATGCAAATCCCTTACCCATCAATTCTTTCCCCTAATCTTCTCAATTTACGGTCAGTTGTGATTAAGACTCTATTATAGATTTTCTTGAAGTTCTCGCGCGCGCTCTCTCTTGTTTAAGGCACTGCTGGTATTGCCTTCCTACCTCCACTACTTAAAACACCTTGTCTTAAAAAGACAACTATGCAAGTAACTTTTGTCAAGTAAATTTTATACCAAATTAGATGAGCTTACCCTGGTATTTTACTAGAAGAAAATTATTTTTATGTTGATTTTCTAAAAAGCTGTTCATTGCCGATTTCCAAGCGATCGCCTGTAAAATAGGATGATAACAATCTGGGTCGTAAAAGCCAGCACGATAATTTACAAATTTGTAAGAGCGCAAAACCTCTCTAGGATCGCGCATTACATAAATAAACTTTGCGTTGGGAAAATTTTGTCTGAGATTTGGGATGAACAAATAATCTTGTGGGGTATTGTAGCCCCAGATTATTTTGCCAAAAAGTAAACTATTATACTGCATGATACTGTCAACAATAGATGCCCAATTATGATTAGGTTGACTAATACTCTTTTTGACAAAGGTTTCTAGCTTTGCTTTTTTTTCGGCAGTAAGAACATAAGCGCACTCGATCCCCTCTATTCCATCATGATTACGAACATATCTATCTTCCAGGGTTAATAATATTTTTTGACCTAGCTGCCTTACCAGATCATCGCTTTGTTGAGAAAATCCTTCTAGGGAATCCACATACTGTAGGTAATAAAAATCATTAACTATAAATAAATCTGGGCTTTCATTTAAGAGACGTGTAAATATACTTGAGCCACTTCGAGGTCTGCCAACAATAATTATTGGACCTTGAATATTTTTGATTTTAGTCACAGTTAATATTGATTTTTTTTACCTTAACAAAGATAACCTATACAGGCTCATTTCCCTTATGACTTGAGATAGAAAATTATCTAGCCGACAATTGCTACATTTTGGCTACATAGTAGCTACATATTTTTACTGAAACTTGTTTAATTCTTTAAAAAATACCGAGAAATACTTAGATATAATTGCGGAGTAATCTTAAATAATACAACAATCTTCTTTAGTCACGGCAAGAAGAGATAAATGTTTAATAATGAAAAATTCGCGAAATAGTAAAAGCATTTTATTGATACTGCTAAAAAATAGTATCGTGCAGTTTGTAGCAGGTATTCTCTCTCTTTCTATTATTCTGAAACTTTCCAACAGCACTGACTATAAGCTGCTTCAGTTGGTACTGAAATCTTTAGGCTATGGTTTTTTCTGCTATTTATCAACTCCCTTTATGATTTATTGGCTAGCATATGCTAGTGAGGGGATATTTACGCTCAAAAAAATCGGGATTACGATCGCCTTAACTGCCTTATATAGCTATATAGTTTGGGATGCTTACTTCTTCTTCCGAGGCGCGCTCGCCTCATTATTTTCTGCAGCCAGTTAAATACGCGAATGTTTCAATTCTTCTTCTCATAAACAGCCGTGATAGAATAACCCACATCGGACACTGTAGCTCAAGCTGTAAATTTGGTAGAACATGGCAGAGGAAACAAACGACCAAGAAGTAAAACCGACAGCAGCCAAGCAAGCGGATGCTAAACCCGCAGCCAAGGCAGCCAAAGCCAAGAAAGAAAAGCCGCCCAAGCTCGAAGACAAGCCTTTTGATGAATTTATTCAGCAGCACTACTTGCCTACGCTCAAAGAAGCAATGGCAAAAGAAGGAATTGAAGATCTCGATCTCACCTTCTTGCAGCAAGGCTTGCAAATCAAAGACGCAAATTCTAATGAACCCTGCTGGCAGGTGGTGGGAAAATGGCAAAATGGCGATCGCCAATTTAATATCTATTTCCCCGATGAGGATATCGCTGGACAAAAAGCATTTTCTAGTCAGCCATTTTTGAGCATTTAAACGTTGGATCGTATACATTACCAGAAGTTCTAAATTGACTCTGCGCTCATCAATCATAAAAGATTCGATGGTGCTGGGTGAATTACCGTAAGTCGAACTAGAAAATGCTTTTTGTCCAGCGATATCCTCATCGGGGAAATAGATATTAAATTGGCGATCGCCATTTTGCCATTTTCCCACCACCTGCCAGCAGGGTTCATTAGAATTTGCGTCTTTGATTTGCAAGCCTTGCTGCAAGAAGGTGAGATCGAGATCTTCAATTCCTTCTTTTGCCATTGCTTCTTTGAGCGTAGGCAAGTAGTGCTGCTGAATAAATTCATCAAAAGGCTTGTCTTCGAGCTTGGGCGGCTTTTCTTTCTTGGCTTTGGCTGCCTTGGCTGCGGGTTTAGCATCCGCTTGCTTGGCTGCTGTCGGTTTTACTTCTTGGTCGTTTGTTTCCTCTGCCATGTTCTACCAAATTTACAGCTTGAGCTACAGTGTCCGATGTGGGTTATTCTATCACGGCTGTTTATGAGAAGAAGAATTGAAACATTCGCGTATTTAACTGGCTGCAGAAAATAATGAGGCGAGCGCGCCTCGGAAGAAGAAGTAAGCATCCCAAACTATATAGCTATATAAGGCAGTTAAGGCGATCGTAATCCCGATTTTTTTGAGCGTAAATATCCCCTCACTAGCATATGCTAGCCAATAAATCATAAAGGGAGTTGATAAATAGCAGAAAAAACCATAGCCTAAAGATTTCAGTACCAACTGAAGCAGCTTATAGTCAGTGCTGTTGGAAAGTTTCAGAATAATAGAAAGAGAGAGAATACCTGCTACAAACTGCACGATACTATTTTTTAGCAGTATCAATAAAATGCTTTTACTATTTCGCGAATTTTTCATTATTAAACATTTATCTCTTCTTGCCGTGACTAAAGAAGATTGTTGTATTATTTAAGATTACTCCGCAATTATATCTAAGTATTTCTCGGTATTTTTTAAAGAATTAAACAAGTTTCAGTAAAAATATGTAGCTACTATGTAGCCAAAATGTAGCAATTGTCGGCTAGATAATTTTCTATCTCAAGTCATAAGGGAAACGAGCCTGTATAGGTTATCTTTGTTAAGGTAAAAAAAATCAATATTAACTGTGACTAAAATCAAAAATATTCAAGGTCCAATAATTATTGTTGGCAGACCTCGAAGTGGCTCAAGTATATTTACACGTCTCTTAAATGAAAGCCCAGATTTATTTATAGTTAATGATTTTTATTACCTACAGTATGTGGATTCCCTAGAAGGATTTTCTCAACAAAGCGATGATCTGGTAAGGCAGCTAGGTCAAAAAATATTATTAACCCTGGAAGATAGATATGTTCGTAATCATGATGGAATAGAGGGGATCGAGTGCGCTTATGTTCTTACTGCCGAAAAAAAAGCAAAGCTAGAAACCTTTGTCAAAAAGAGTATTAGTCAACCTAATCATAATTGGGCATCTATTGTTGACAGTATCATGCAGTATAATAGTTTACTTTTTGGCAAAATAATCTGGGGCTACAATACCCCACAAGATTATTTGTTCATCCCAAATCTCAGACAAAATTTTCCCAACGCAAAGTTTATTTATGTAATGCGCGATCCTAGAGAGGTTTTGCGCTCTTACAAATTTGTAAATTATCGTGCTGGCTTTTACGACCCAGATTGTTATCATCCTATTTTACAGGCGATCGCTTGGAAATCGGCAATGAACAGCTTTTTAGAAAATCAACATAAAAATAATTTTCTTCTAATAAAATACGAAGATATCATTAATGATGTAAATCAAGTTTTTACAAACGTAGGTAACTTTGTTGGAAGCAAATTTCCACCAATTGATTTAAATGATTTCGGCAATAACTCTACGTTTAAAAATAAGCAAAAAAAGCAGATAAGTGATACAGAAATATGGCTTTGCGAGCAAATTTGCAGGAAAGAAATGCTGGCAGCAGGATATTCCTTACAAAATTGTCAGCCTTCTATTAAAGACTTGAGTGAAATGTTTGAGATAACTAAAAAATCGTCAAGTTTTTATCTAAAAAAATTCTTGGCTTCAAATAATATGCGTAAAAGAATACTCAACTTAGCTAGATCATTAGTGAAATAATGCTTTTGGTACTCTATTAAATAGTAATTGCTTGATACTCATAAAACAGGGCTTTCATTAAGAGAGATAGTACTCCAGGCACAAGCATCGCAGCAACAACCGAAAGAATGCAGAAGATTATCATCTCGATCGCCGACTATCTGTAGTACTGGATTAGCAGCATTTAAACTAATTGCAGATGATTCAGTTGGACTCAAGGCAGGATGAACCAGAGTAGTCGCGATCACCGAATTAGTAATCAATAATAAAGCTATAAAACTAGTGGATGCAGCAAGCAAACGTAATATGATTTTAAGCATAAAAATTTTATCTAGTTAACACTTAAGAAATTGCCTCTAGATTATAACGGTTGAAATAGATATTTTATATTCTTTTCGTAGCCCTACAGCGGTTTCCTGAAGGGGATTAAAGCGACGTAACTATCCCCAAGTCCCTCATATGATGCATGGCTTTATTCCACCTCAACGCTTTTTCCCTTATCTTACCTGGCAACAAATTGAGCAAATGCCCAACAAAAACAATGTAGTAATTATTCAACCGATAGGGGCGATCGAACAACATGGTCCTCATTTACCGATTGCCGTGGATTCGGCGATTAGCCTGGGGGTGCTAGGTAAAGCACTACATCAGCTAGATAACAATATACCCGCTTACTCTCTACCCTGCCTTTATTATGGCAAATCTAACGAACACGCTGGTTTTCCTGGCACCATTACTCTTAACGCTAATACCCTCTTGTCCGTAATTAAAGAAGTGGCGCTTAGTATCTATCATTCAGGATTTCGTAAACTGGTGCTAATGAACTCCCATGGGGGACAGCCGCAGATTATGGAAATAGCCGCTAGAGATATCCACCAGGAATATCCTGATTTCTCCGTATTTCCTTTATTTACCTGGCGAGTGCCTCACAATGCGGCTGACTTGCTCACGCCTCAAGAACAAGAATACGGCATTCATGCGGGAGATGCAGAAACTAGTATCATGCTGTCTCTATTGCCCGAACAGGTTCACATGGACAAGGCAGTAAGAGAATATCCCCAGGGTTTACCAGCGGACAGTTTACTAGATATGGAGGGTAAACTACCTTTTGCTTGGCTAACGAAAGAACTAAGTCAAAGTGGCGTAATGGGAGACGCTACTGCGGCTACCAAAGAAAAAGGCGATCGCATTTTGCAGTCGGTTGCGGATGGTTGGGTACAGTTGATTCAGGATGTTTATAAATTCCAACAGCCAAATCTTTAAGAAGACAAGGTATACCTTGTTTCTAAGAATATTTTATGCTGCAAATTCATTATCGGTGATGCAATGTTGCTGAATCACGGCGTAACATTCTTCTACCGTTGCCCTTGTCTTCATTGCTTCAACCAAAGCTTCGTAAGACTGTTGATGTCTTGTCAAAAGGTTAGTCGCTTGTAGTTGCGCCCAACGTTCTTTTTGGGAATAACCGATCTCTGGTAAACCCGCCATCATCAGAGCCTGTTTTAACTGCAGCAGATCTTCTGCTCCTCCCTGAGAATCGCCATAAACCATTTTTTCCGCAGCTATCCCCGCCATCCAGACAGTACAGAAACGTTCTAAAGTCAGGCGCATTTTCTCTAATTCAAACGGCTTTGCGGTCAAAGATTCAGTATTAAAACTTACCCCACCTCTACCTAGCTGTCCTTGTTTTAAAACTTCCCAAGCAGTTAAGGTATAACCTTTAATAGGAATGCCCAGAAAATAGGCGGTTAAGAAATGTCCAGCTTCGTGATTAATTATGCGTTGACGTTGTTCGACTGAAGCAAAAAGATCTAAGAGGAGAGAAACCCCTCGACTATTCCAGCTTAAGGTATCTGCCGTAGCCAAACTAAGAATGCCAAAAGTAAGGGCAGCAGGAACAAATGGAGATATCTGAAAAATTGGTCCTAGTAAACAGGTCATAGTCATCAAGAAGATTCCTATGGCAACTAGATTTAAAGCAGTTTGGGGCATTATAAATATTTTTATCTCAAATCTTATACATATGTTAAGTATATTGATTCTAACCAACAAACCCTATTTAACCTTGCAGATAAATTCAAGACAAAAAATCAAAGACCAAAAGATTTAAAACGGCTTACTAACCTAACTAATTTTCTTGCTTAGAGTTGGATTCTGCTGCGGGGGTAGTACTTGGAGGATTTTGAGGTTTTTCTGACTCTTGCTTAGTGCTTGGGTTAACTTGGGGTGATTTTGTCGGCGCAATTTCTGGAACAGGAATCATAAATATTGCTCCTGCAGCGATCGCCAAACTAGTGAAGCCAATGGCTACAGGGGTTAGTCTTTCGGCTAATGGCTGTTCTGGTTTACGATAGCGTTTGCTAACGGGGCGTAGCTCCAGAGTCATATTAGGTAAGACAGTGCGATCGGCATAGAACTGATCGATCGCATCAACCAAGTCAAATAGCTCTACCGTAGTTAGGTCAATTTCGGTTTTTGCCTCACCAGTATCAGGCTTTGGTTCTAAAGTTAAACGATGGAGATGTTGCTGTTCTGGTACCTGACTAATGGATACTTGAGGATATTCAACGGCACTATGGTTAAATTTGTCGACGGAGAACAACCCGCTGAGAAATCCTTGGGTATAATTACTGGCTGCACGAGAAAGATTAGTCAAAAAAACGCTGCCGCCGCTCAACTTTTGATTCGATTTGAGTAAATGACATTCGGCATTAATCAGAATAGACATCGGCGGTTGTCCGCTCAAGATATCAGCACTTTCTGTACTAACGTCTTCAATACCTTCTAAGATTAAATTGCAGTTGGGCAAACTATACTGTCTTGTGATGCTCATAAAATTAGCTTACTTCTCCATCAAACAAACTGAACCAGACTCGCTGTATTCCTCTGGTTCCAGTACAAAACAGCAGCTTATTTAATAAGGATAAAGCCAATTCGTTGAGTTGTTCCTCAGAGGAAATATAGGCTGATACCTTAGCACGGCGTGAGTTCATTCGACTACGGAAATGGGCGCGAAATCTTTCTAAATATTCTGAGAGGCGAAAATGATTATCCAGAGGTAGATTCTTCTCTCGCATCTGCTGTTCTGCAAGTAACAATTGTCTGATAATCACCATGAGATCTTTAGCTCGATAGGCAGCTATAATCATCAATGCTTTTGCCTGATCTAAGGTCAAATCCTCTCTGGTATAAGAACGTCTCCAAGGATTGCTACAGCGTAAACGCCACAGGTTAACGCGATGCTTGATTACTCGATCGATACCCAGTTGTCTAGCCGTTGCCAACATTTGCTCAGATGCACCCAATTCAAGAGCTTCAAGAGCTAACAGCAGCAAATCGATTTGTTGTTGAGTGCGAGGAGAACAACCCTTAGAAGGGAGAGTAATGTCTGGTAAAGTATTTAAAATTGAGGCTGGGTTGGCGGAGTTGCCCACTGAATCAGGAAAATCAGATTCTAAACTTGCAGATTGGCTCATTATTGAAATCAAGTCCAAATTATAGTTATCTATTGATTGTTCTTTGTCGAGGATAACAAATAAATCTCTGATGTTATGATGCCATAGCTATCTGATCCAAGAACCAATTTAGTTTAATTTATTGACGTTTATTTATGGAATGTTCATGGAGTTAAAATCTTTAATTCGCGATATCCCCGACTTTCCTCAACCAGGAATTTTATTCAGAGACATTACTACTCTGTTAAATAATCCTCAAGGTCTACGCCAAACCATCGATCGATTGGCGCAGGAGTGTCAAACTGCCGATTTAATCCCAGACTGTATTGTAGGTATGGAATCGAGAGGGTTTATTTTTGCTCCTCCTTTGGCTTATAAGTTAAATGCTGGTTTTGTTCCCGTACGCAAACCAGGAAAGCTGCCAGCCCAGGTACATGCAGTAGATTACGAACTAGAATATGGCACAGATCGCCTAGAGATTCATCAAGATGCGATCGCACCTGGAGCGAAAGTTTTAATTGTCGATGATTTATTAGCCACAGGGGGAACAGCTAAGGCGACAGCCAAATTAATCTCTCAACTCCAAGCTGAGGTAATTGGTTTTGCTTTTGTGATTGAGTTATTGGCTCTAAAAGGCAAGAATCAACTACCTGATATTCCTTTGATTAGTTTGGTAAAGTACTAAATCGATCTAGAGCGCGAATGGGGCGTGAATTTCAGCAGATCCCACCAAATCAGTTGGATAATTTTGCCAGGGTAATTATAGATTTGTCCGAGTTGGTCATAAGTACAGGAAGGAGTATAGAATTGTCTAGGTTTTGAGTTCGTCAACTCTATTATCTTTAGTCATAAATTATTCTACTAATTATTAAATTTTAGGAGTGAGGAGTGGGCAAAAAAAAACAGTTTGTTAAGGTAATCGGTATGGGAGCGGCGATCGCTTTTAGTAATCTCAGCGTCGCTAGTGCAAAACCAACATCAATATCTAATGTCAAGTCACCCGTACACCTCCGTACAACGAAGGTGCCTGCGGGTGACCGTTGGTCAATTGCGACCCAGGTTGCTCAAGCCAGCGATGCCCCAAGTAGGACCGAAGACATTATTAAGCCCGCTCAACAGGCAATCCCTAGTACAGAAGAACTTAATCCTAGCGGCAACCCTCTGTCATTTCCCACACAGCCTAGTGAAGTTAAGGTTGATGTGCAAAAGCCAATCACTTTAGAGCAGGCGACTGAACTATCCCTAAAAAATAATAAGGAAATAGAAGAGGCAAGACTTCAGGTAGAAAGAGCTGAAGCTGTATTGAGACAGGAAAAAGCGGCACTATTTCCCACTTTAGACCTAACCAGTGGGGTAACTTATGGTAACGATTTTTTGCTCGATAGTATTACCCAACAAAGTATCGATCAGAATATACAGGATGCCGTCGATAATGGTATTCCAGAAGAACAAGCCAGAGCAGCAGCAGAAAATCAGTTCACTAATGCCAACAGCAACAGCTTTGATTTCAATGGAGATTTGGCACTTAGTTATGATATTTTCACTAGTGGTCGTCGAGGTGCCTCTATTCGTACCGCCGAAAAGCAGCTACAATCCAGCAAGCTAAATTTGGAGTCAATCGTCGAACAGGCACGCTTTGAAACTTCTAGGGATTACTACAGTCTACAAAATAATGACGCTCAAGTTGAAATTCAAAAGGCTGCGGTGGAAGATGCCACCCAAACTCTGAGAGATGCTCAACTTCGAGAAAGAGCAGGGTTAGGTACCAGATTTGATGTATTAACAGCAGAAGCAGAATTAGCTCAGGCGCAGCAAAGTCTGACTACTGCCAGGGCAAATCAAAATATTGCTCGCAGACAGTTAGCAGAAACTCTTAGTGTTTCTCACAGCACCGATTTATCCACAGCCGATGCCGTTAAACAGGCTGGAATTTGGAATCTAGAATTGCCAGACACCATTGTGCAAGCTTTTAAAAATCGTGCTGAATTAGAGCAATTATTACTGCAAAGAGAAATAAGCGATGAACAGCAAACAGTAGCCTTATCTCAGGCAAGACCAACAGTCGCTGCTACTGCTGGCTATACTCTAACTGATGACCTTGAAGACGATTTCGACCCAAGCGATCGCTATACCGTTGGTCTAAATCTCCAGTGGAGATTATTTGATGGCGGTTCGGCTCGCGCAGCGGCACAACAGGCTGAAAAAGATGGCGAAATTGCGGAAACTAATTTTGCTAATCAGCGCAATCAAATTCGTTTTTTGGTAGAACAAGCATTTTTTCAACTGAAATCTAATCAAAGTAACATCGGTACTGCTACTACAGAAGTAAAGCTAGCAGAAGAAAGTTTGCGCCTGGCTAGACTGCGTTTCCAGGCAGGAGTTGGTACTCAAACTGAAGTAATTGATGCTCAGACTCGATTAACTACTGCTCGCGGTAATTTACTTTCCTCTATTATTGACTACAATCAGTCTTATGTCGAACTGAAACGACAAGTTTCTAATACTCCTGATAATAGCTTGCAAGATTTTCCGTAATAAGTTCTGAATTAAGTAGCTTTGTTGCGATTTGTTTATTTTAAGCTTTTAGCCCTTCGGGTTCGACAGTTCCTATATGCCCTAAAGGACTGTCTCACTCTTAGTTTTTGAGTACGAATCGTGATTGAAATTAATGAATGTTGAATAAATTGAAAGCTAGTGGTGATAGTAATGGGACATGGCTTTTTTTCTGCGCCAGCGTCCTTTTTTTTCCTTTATTTCCTGCGTTGGGAGCATTGGGATTAGTAATAATTTTAGTAATTGTATGGCGTGATAATCAACCTCAGATTTATCAAAGTCTGCTTAACCGTGGATTCGGATTACTAACTGGTTTATTGATTATTAGTTCAGC
Organism: uncultured cyanobacterium; assembly: GCA_963724445.1. GTDB lineage: Bacteria > Cyanobacteriota > Cyanobacteriia > Cyanobacteriales > Xenococcaceae > Waterburya. The sequence continues at coordinate 26,275 of CAVRWR010000126.1, forward strand.
ACTGGCAGAATATCCCAGCGAAGCATGGTTAGGACTCGCCAATTTTCTGCCTTTCTTTGCTCTATTTATTGCTCTAAGATATTTAATTACTAGCTTAATTCAGCTTAGACAATTATCTTGGGTATTAATATTACCCTCCCTACCAATCGTAATACTTGGTTTGGGACAAATATTTCTGGCTTGGGAGACGACGGGGTTAATTAAATCTATCTTGGGCTGGGGTTTAACTCTTGGAGGTGTGCCAACAGGAAGAATGTCGTCGGTATTTATCTACGCTAATTTTCTGGCAATTTATCTGGCGATCGCCTTCACTTTAACAGTCGGACTATGGTTAGAAATCTGGCATCAAAAATCCACTAAACAACGACCCAAAATATTATTACTACTCACAACTATTTTGCTGTCTGATATATGCGGATTAGTTCTTACCAATTCCCGTAACGCTTGGGGATTAGCTGTATTTAGCTTGATGGCTTATGCCCTATATCTAGGTTGGAAATGGTTAGTATGGGCAATTACGGGGGCTGCGACAGCAATTTTCTGGGCTTCTTTTATTCCTAGCTTTGGCGGTACTCAATTACGCCAGATTGTACCGAGTTTTATTTGGCTGCGACTATCAGATCGGTCTTATGAACGTCCGCTAGAAACTTTACGTGTTACTCAATGGGAATTTTGCTGGGATTTGATTAAACAGCGTCCTCTGTTTGGTTGGGGATTACGTAATTTCACCCCTCTGTACGAAGCGAAAACTAATCTCTGGCTGGGGCATCCTCATAACCTATTTTTGATGCTGGGTGCAGAGACAGGAATTATCACTTTACTATTATTACTGACAATTATATTTACAATTATCTTTCAAGCTGTGAGACTATTACAAAATTCTTTGGGCAAAGAATCCAATAAAGAGTCTAAACTGATTTTTTTTAGCTATCTAGTTGCTTTTACATCCTGCATTCTCTTCAATCTGGCAGACGTTAGCATTTTCGATTTGCGCATAAATGTTTTAGCTTGGATATTACTAGCAGCAATTAGTGGCGTACTCGGTTTAGAATTGAGCAAAAATAAAATTAACTAGCCGAAATTAGCAATAATCAAATTTCCCCAGCATACTGTTAAGTAAATAATAGCTGTCAATCGTTCATTATCTGTTGTTAATTTTAATTTGTGATGGAAATTCTGATTGTTGAAGACGAACAAGAAATAGCCCAATTAATCGAACAAACTTTAACTAAAGAGAGCTTTTCCTGTCGCATTGCTAATAATGGATTAATAGCATTAGAGATCTTTAAGCAGCAACAACCTGATGTTGTAATCCTAGATATTATGCTGCCAGGTTTAGACGGGCTGGAAGTATGTACCCGCATTCGTCAACAACCCTATGATAAAGACCCTTACATTATGATGCTCACCGCTAGAGGGGAAGAGATAGATCGGGTCATTGGATTATCTACAGGTGCTGATGACTATTTGGTAAAACCCTTTAGTCCTAGAGAATTAGTTGCCAGGGTTCGCGCTTTACTACGTCGCAGTCTGCGTCAAGTTTCCCAAGAAGATAACTCTCAAACCTATCGCACACAACATTTCTTTGTCGATTTGGATCAGCACGTAGCTACTAGGCAGTTGGATTCCCAAATTCCAGAAGAATTAGATTTAACCACTCTGGAATTTAATCTCTTGTCTACCTTTCTCAGTTACCCAGGTCGAGTCTGGAGTCGCACCCAGCTAATCGATAAGCTTTGGGGCAATGACTTTTTTGGTGATGAACGAGTTGTGGATACTCATATCAGAAGACTGAGGAAGAAGATCGAACCCGATTCGGCTAATCCTACCTTTGTTAAAACCGTTGTTGGTGTTGGTTATAAGTTTGAAGATGATAACCCTTGAGGTAAGGATTCACTCATTATTCGCGTATCAAAATCTATTACCTATTACTTATTATTTAGCGAAGTGCCTGAAGCACTCGACGTTAACTAAAAGATTTCTCTCAATGCCAGAGTGCATTGATTCCCATAGACTAATACACAATGAGATTTACTAAGATGAGTATGATGTTCTGGTTAATGGTTTAACGCAGGGAGTGGTGAAAGTAATATCCGTCGCTGGATTATCGAAAACGATTGGTTAGATGCGGTAGTAGCGTTGCCCGACCAAATGTTTTACAACACGGGAATTTACACTTGTATTTGGCAGGTGACTAATAAAAAAGCGACCCAACGTCGGGGACAAGTACAGTATAGATGTATCGAAAACATCAAAAATAATTTCATAAGCGATCGCGTCTTGAACGCTCATTATCTTTTGGGTGCGCTCAAAAACAGTTGGTAATGCAAAACAGGCGATCGCTTACAAAATGAGAACTAAAAAAGTAAATCGACTCCCTTAATGATTGATTTTTACGACAGCACAAAAATAGGACATTTCGGTGAATTCCTGGGAATTTACGATTGATTAAAGAGCAGAAAAAAAGCTTTGTCTGATTCAATCCCCTCAGCTAACTTAGAGGCAAAATCAAGCCAACTTTTTCTCGATTAGATGAGTCCAAAAGTCTGACCACCATTCATTGGCGCGGATAACTCTTAAAGCTAACATGGGATTAATTGTATCAGGATGCCATGTCGCTCCTGGAATTTTTAACCGCTGTTGTTGCACTACGGCAGGATATTTGTCCATTCGAGCCATAAAAGTTCGTTTTTGGCGATCATCAACTGGACGTGCAAATCCCACTCTAACTTCGCGCCAATCGATTTTTCGCTCTTTTTTGGCGAGCTGACGTTTCGAGGTTAATTCTGTTTTTTGAGAAAGAAAATAGACTCCTGTGCGAATCTGGCAACCATCTAATTCAACTACCAGCCTCGGTAAGCCTTGGGTTTGATTTTTGTGGTCATCGGCTTGCTGTTTAAGACTATTCAAGCGATGCTCAATATATTGCTGTCCTAAAGTCGCTATCGTTTCGACTTCTCTTCTAACTGCACTTCTTTCAACCTCAAAGCCATAATGTTCTTGAAACCCTTTGGCTGCCCCTTTAAAGGATTCTTCAGAACCAAAATCTGTTAAGGCTTGTTTCACTCAAGAACGAGTAATCTCCTTGGGAAATTCCTAATTTTTCAACCACAGGGCGAACACCCTGTTTGATTTTTTTATTCCATAAATAGGGAGATTCTATTTTCAACTGTCCAAAGATTACTGTATATTTAATTTTCGGTCTTCGATGGACAATCCAGCCTGGGTTTTTCGTTTGGCTCGTGACCTGATTGACTAACCAACTTAATAACATCGACATCACCCTCAAGCCAATAGCTCGTAACAATGATAATAAGTCTCTGTCGAGTTGAGCGACTTTTTCTGCTAGATTTGGCTCTTGCTCTACTATTGTCTTAAACAGAAGATCGCTAATTTGTTCAATAAGGTCACTATAATTTTGATTCATGGCAGTGTCTTAATTTATTCATCTGTTTAAACACTGCCTTTTTTTGCTTCTCAAATTCTGTTAATTTTTGCTTTAAATTTCTATTTCCTCAAAAGCGTGATCGCCAATTAGCGATCGCCTGTTTTGCATTACCAACTGTTTTTGAGCGCACCCTTATCTTTTCTTGTTGCACTTATGGAGGAGTTAATAAAGAAACACCGATACCACCAGTAAAAGATGCGATCGCCGTTTCCCGATCTTCAATATTTACATCTCCTTGATCGCCAGACAGACGAGCAATCCGAAAGCGATGATAATTACCGATCAATTGAGATAAAGGCAGGAGGTTTTTCGTTTCATTACCATAAAGACTCCGATGTAATTCTGGTAAGCGATACCAAGGACAGCGCATATCGTGGTGATGGGCATTATGATAGCCAAAGTTTAGGTAAAGTAGATTCAACCAGGGATATTTATCGGAAACTAGGTTAGAAAAAGTGTTTGCCTGTTCGTAAAGGCGATCGCCAAGCCGATCCGAAGGGTAATCGCCCTTGGTAAATTCTGGCTTAAAAACAGCATAGTCATAGGTGTGATGAAAAGCATCAACAAAACGCATGAGATTGATAAAGCAAACATAGGCGAAAAAGTAGATTATTAATGCTTGCCAAGAAATAAAGCCGATAATTAAAGCAAGACTACCGCGATACGCCATAATTGCCAAATTTCTGCCTCTTAGATGGCGTTTTGCTGGATTTTCAAACGGTGCAATTATTAACCGCCAACGCATAATAAACTCAAACAGAGGAAAATATGCCCATTCCAAAGCTACAAACAAATAACGAATTGGCTTGGGTAGCTCATTGAAAAAAGTAGCAATCTCAAAAGGAACAAGATCGGCGTGATAAATATGGTGATGAAAATGATTTTGCACTAAGTCTTCATAAGGTGCATAGCAAGCACCATTAATATGAGTCATGATTTGCCCAAACAGGCTGTTGAGATGACGTTGTTTGAAGATGTTGTCGTGTAAAAATTCGTGAGTCAGTGCGGTCGAAAGCACCAAACCGTGAACTGTCAAGATTACTCCGATCGCATTTAACAGCCAGCTATGGAATAATAATAAACTAACTCCCGATAGGTAAACAGCACCCAGATAAACTATAACCAAGCTGTTAAGAATAGCAGGATCAAATTTTGTTTCTAAAGTATTTGTTTTCATCTAATATTCAATTACTTATTACCTATTAACTATTACCTATTGCTGACACTGCGGGAGTTATTAAACTTTGTTGCTGATGATAGCGGGCAATTTCTCCGCAGGTAGTTAACCAAATCCCATCGAGCGATCGCATATACTCGATCAGTTTTTCCAGCATCAATACTCTAGCTGGTCTACCAATCAACTCAGGGTGCATGGTGAGAACAAAAGCCCCACCATAATGGTGCATCCCTTCAACTTCTTCTTGCCATAGTTGTAAAGCTTTGGCGCAAGTTTCAATTACTCCGCTTCCGATTGAGGGGTTCATGTGAAACGCAAATTGTTCCCAATCATCATTTGTCCAGTGAACGGGAATTTCTACCAAATCGCCTTTTTTAGTTGAGATAGTATAGGGAACATCATCATCCATTAAAGAAGAATCGTAAACCATACCGTGACTTGCCAAAAGTTCGGGGGTACGGTCATTTACATCCCAAAGAGGTGCGCGATAACCGATAGGTCTGATACCTGTAATCTTTTCTAAGATATCGCAGGTTTTGACCAATGCCGTTTCTTCTTGAATTAAATCTAAGTCGGATACCTTTTCGTGCAGATAACCGTGTACGCCAATTTCGTGACCTTCGTCGCTAATTCTTTTAATTAAGTCTGGATATAATTCTGCGGTGTAGCCAGGGACAAAAAAAGTAGCTTTAACCTCTTGTTTCTCAAGCATATCCAAAATACGAGGAACGCCCAGTTTTAGGACCATATCTTGCCCAAGCGATCGCCGATAACCTTTGAGACATTTTCGGATCTTCTGCAAGTATGCCTGATTCTCCATCTACATCAAAGCTAAGAACCGCAGCACAACGCCGATTTTCCGACCAACTATACGTCATTGTTTATAACCTGTTTAATCAACACCAATCAAAAAGACTCGAAGCAATTTCACTTTTCTATATATTAAATAACAAATTAGCTAAAAGCGTAATTTTTAAATGTTGTTTTTGCTACAAAGCTAATCTAATTATCTTTGATTGCTATTATCTGAAATAATGTAGGTATTATTTGTTTTTATCTGAATATAATAATGAAAAAAGAGCGAGAGTCCGAGATAGAAAATTTAGAATTAGACTCTATAGATCGAGACATTATCGATCTGCTTCGTACTGACGGGCGAATGTCTTTTCGGGAAATCGCTCGACACTTAGACATACCAGAGGCGACAACTCGCTATCGAGTACAGCGTCTTCTACAGTCAGAAACTATTGAGATATTAGCCCGACCTAATCCCGCTAAGATGGGAAACACTAATATTATTATTCTCTGGCTGACGGTTGAAAATAATTGTATTGAAGCTGTCGCCGAAACTTTAACACAGCTTGAAGAGGTGCGATTTGTCGCAATTACGGCTGGAAGTAATAACATCGTTGTCGATGTTTATTGTGGGACACAAGAAAAGCTGTTTCCTTTTTTTCAGAAACTACACCAGATTAAAGGCATCATTAAATACGAATCCCAAACTATCTTAAAACTGCTTAAAGCCGAGTATAAATACACTTTGAGTTAGATTCCCAAGAAATTAGTATTAACAAATGTAAATTAATCAGATCTTAAGCTACAGGGCAAAAGCTGCTTTTATAGTAAGTTTTAAAATCAACATTTGCGATCGATATAAGGCAAGGCTGAAAGTAGCAAAACTTCACGCCAAGATAGTTGATTGCCGAAAAGATTTTTTACATAAGCTGAGTACAAAATTAGTTAGCGAAAGCCATAGCTGACTGCGGTTGGGGTGAATTTCTACGCCAACTCGAATACAAGGCTAAATGGCATGACCGTAAGATTGGCGCAATTGGTAGGTGGTTTCCATCTACAAAACGATGCAATCCGTGCGGTCACATTTTGGATAAGTTACCTCTGAACATTAGAGAGTGGACTTGTCCTAGCTGTAACAGCTTGAACTTGAGGGACTACAACAGTTCGCTTAACATTTTAGCGGTCGGGCAGACCGTGTTTGCTTCAGGACTAGGCTAGTAGCGGGGATGGGTCTTTGACCGATCTAGTTAACTTGGGTTGAGTGAAGAATCCCCTCGGCTTATGTTATCACACCCCAGGGGAGTGTCAAAAACTCCCAATCCCGCTTTGTGGTGGGTAATAACTGGAGCGATCGCCTTTATGGGCTTCGTTCTGTATCTTCCTGCCTTACGCCACCTGTTCCGCTTCTCGATACTTCATCCTGTCGATCTAGCTATTTGCCTGGTGGGAGGAGTTGCCAGCGTTCTCTGGTTTGAGTGGCTCAAGGGTGTTAGAAGAAGAACTAAGGGTGTTAGAAAGTGAACGGTTACCCAAAAAGATTTAAAAATTACTACTTCACAACTTCCTCAATTTGTTTTCTGATCCTGAGCGAGGAAAAACCTCGGTATATATTTATCAGAAGTTTGTAGGAAATATAATTTATGAATGATAAACCAACGACCTATGGTGCAATCGGTTTTGTCTCAGTCCAGTACTTAGATATTTGCGAAAAACTTAAAAGCTAAACATCAATCTGCTCGAATTGTTCCATAGCTTCAACTACATGAGCAGCATACATCAAGGATGGACCACCTCCCATATAAATAGCGACCCCAAGAGTTTCCATAATCTCATCTCTAGTTGCTCCCGCTTTTAATGCTGCTTGAGTATGAAAAGCGATACAGTTATCGCAATGGGTAGCTACCCCAATGGCTAAGGCAATTAGTTCTTTGGTTTTAGCGTCTAACACACCAGAAGTAGTAGCGTTTTTGCCAAGGCTGTAAAAAGCTTTCATCACCTCGGGTAAGGCAGTAAGAATCTGACTGGTGTATTTTTTGATATGTTTAGTTTGTTCGGGATAAGACATCGCATTAGTTATCATTTGGCTCATGTTTAACTTTCTCGATTGAATTGAATAATATTGAGTTTCTGTCCTTAAGTTAGAAATTAAAATTGAGGAATTTGTGAGAAGCTCTCAGATAAGCTAAATACCAGGCAAGAAATGCAGTTGTTCATCTGAATGATAGCGATCGCTCCTTAAGAAGAATCACTTGAATACTTAGAGTCCAGGATGATGGAATCGCTGTCTTGCCCATCGCTTGATTCCTTTGGTTGACAAGACAGGTTGATGCCGATCGAAAATGCGATAAGCTGCTAATTTTATGCGGTCATTAATCAGAAACCATACCAGAGCATAGAGCCAAACCAACAACGCCCAATTCCAACCAATTGGAGCCATTAACAATCCATAAACAGTAATAACAGTGGCGATCGCTTGAGTGACCAATACCGCTCCTAATAATACTGGTGCGGGTTTAATTGTCCAAAAAGAACCTCTCGTCCGCGTTACAAAAATAGTTAAGTGACCTGCCACAGAAAGCTTTAAATAGATTAGAGACTGAATTATATCCTGGGGAAGGACGAAGACACGCTCTGCCAGATAGAATAAAATAAATGAGGACAGCACCCCAGCCAATCCTAGTACCGTTGCTACTCCCATGACCACAGGCATATTCCAAGCTTCGGGATGCTCGGCAGAACGAGTACGGTCATAAGCAATTGATAAAATTGCCCCATCGTTGAGTAGAGCCAGCAACACGATCATAATTGCCGTTACTGGGTAAAAGTTAAAGACCAAAATCGATAAGGTCATAAATACCAGCACGCGGATAGTTTCGGCAATGCGGAAAATGGCATAACTGTTCATCCGTTGAAAAATTTTACGGCTTTCGTTAATCGCATCTACAATCACCGATAGTCCTGGTGTTAACAAGACAATATCAGCAGCAGCCCGCGCTGCATCGGTAGCACCCGAAACAGCAATACCTGCATCGGCTTTTTTGAGTGCTGGAGCATCATTTACGCCGTCCCCCGTCATGCCCACAATATGACCTTGCTGTTGAAGCACATCAACAATGTGATATTTATGTTCGGGAAAAACCTGGGCAAAACCATCTGACTCCTCAATGGCTTTAGCAAGCTGTCCGATTTGATGGGGATCGGTTTTATCAAACAGGTTAGCATCGAGAATATTTTCGCCCAAACCCAACTGATGGGCAGTCTCTTTGGCGATCGCCTGTTGATCTCCAGTGAGCATCTTAATTCGTACTCCTAAGCGACGGGCAGCCTCGATTGTAGACTGAGAATCTTCTCGTGGTGGATCGAAAAGCGGTAGTACGCCGAGAAATTGCCATTGCTCTCGTTCATCGGTGCGAGCTACCCCAAGAGAACGGAAGCCACGACTGGCAAATTGATTAACCGCCTGCTCGACTTGAGCTTTGATTTGAGTTGCATTAGCAGACAGTGCCAAGATTACCTGGGGTGCGCCCTTAGTGACTTTAAACACCTGCTCCTTTGCTGTTTTGACTTCGGCTTCTGTACGTTTGCTGACGGGATCGAAAGGCTGAAAGTGAATAATTTGGTAGTTATCTAGAGTTTGATTAGCTGGCAAACCACTAAGTATCGCTAAGTCAATCGGGTCTTGGTTGTCGCTGCGGGAAGCTAGAGCAGCACTTAGAATCAGCTGTTCTTTAGTGATTTCTTCAAGGGCGAAGGGTTCGCCCAAAGTTAACTGATTTTGAGTCAACGTACCTGTCTTATCGGAGCAAAGTATGTCAATTCCCGCTAGTTCCTCAATTGCTACCAGACGAGTCACAATCGCCTGTTTTTTTGCCAGATTTTGCGCTCCGACTGCCATTGTTACCGACAAAACCGTAGGCATGGCGACGGGAATCGAGGCTACAGTTAGAACTAACGCAAATTTCAAGGTCGTAACCATCCCGTCACCGCGAAACACGGCTACTGACAAAATCAGGGTGACGAGAAATAATGCCACCAGAATTAAATAATCACCGATCTTTAATACGGCTCTTTGAAAGTGGCTGACGGTATGGGCAGTTTCCACTAAATGAGCAGTTCTACCAAAATAGGTATTAGCACCTGTGGCATAGACTAAGCCATCGATTTCTCCCCGTTTGAGAATCGAACCTGAATAAGCCGTTTCTCCTGAATTTCGAGTCACGGATAAGGACTCCCCCGTCAGTGCGGACTGGTCGATCTCTACTGCATCCCCCTCTAAGAGTCGAGTATCAGCTGGTACAATATCCCCAATCCGCAAGCGGATGATATCTCCTGGCACTAACTCAAGAGCCGAAATCGTTGTCCAAATTCCGTCGCGTTTGACTCGTGCTTTAAGTGCTAGCTTGGCTTTGAGGGCAGCGATCGCATTTCCTGCCTGATATTCTTCCCAAAAACCAATCATGGCATTAACCACCAACAAAGTTAGAATAATGCCAAAATCAGCCCAGTCTCTGACAAGTGCCGAAAGGATTGCAGCTACCTCAATCATCCAGGCGATGGGGTTCCAAAAATGAGTCAAAAATTGCTGTAAAGGACTGGTAGTTTCTTCTGCTAATTCGTTGTAGCCATAGCTTCCTACGCGACGACTCGCTTCAGACTGACTCAAACCATCAGTAGAAGTATCTAACTGAGTTTGCAGTTGAGTTAAAGATAAATGGTTAACCTCTTCGTCAGTTAAGATAAGAGGCTTGTTTACCTTTAGGGGAGCAGGTTCTTGGCTTTGAGGGTAACTTCTTTTGGGGTTGCGCGATCGCTGTTGAAACGCCATTTTAATTCTTCTTTAGGTAAGGTTTTTTTTTAATTGATAAAAGTTTTAAGAAAAATTCTTCTCGCTCAAATTGTTCAGATTACATAAACAGTTTGAAAAACTTGTGAAGAAGTTGACAACTTACTAAAGTCGAGATTTTTAACGGTAATTTTTTCTGACTAACCACTTCTCTATCTCCATAGCTAGAAAAACTATGCTGCTTAAAACCAAGCTGACAGTTAGATCGAGCCTTGAGAGAGCGGTAGTTTGAAAAATATTTTGTAACCAGGGTGTATAAAGCACTGCAAGTTGCAAACTAAAAGTTAGGAAAACTGCTCCCAATAATGGTTTGTTACCTAGCAAGCCAATGCTAAATAACGAATCTCTCTCAGAGCGCATGGTTTGAGCAAGTCCCATTCGTGAAAAAGCTAAGGTAGTAAAGACCATAGTTTGCCAACTTGCCTGATTGTTTGACCAATAGCCGTAAGCAACTGCTAGTAAGACTAAACCTAGAAATAATCCCACCCAAACAATATCGCGACCTACCCCACGACCAAAGATACTCTCATTTGGCTTGCAGGGTCGGCGTTGCATAATTTTACGCTCCCCTGGTTCAACGCTTAAAGCTAGAGCCAGCAAACCATCGGCTAACAGATTAATCCAGAGAATTTGTAGCGGCAATAGGGGTAGCGGCATACCCCAAACTGGAGCTAGGATAATTACCCAAAGTTCTCCACAATTACCAGTCAAAGAATACTTAACAAACTTACGAATATTATCATAGATAACTCGTCCTTCTTTGATGGCAGCAACAATAGTAGCAAAGTTATCGTCCAGCAGGATCATATCTGCCGTTTGTTTAGCGACATCTGTACCAGTAATGCCCATTGCTACGCCAATATCGGCTTGCTTTAAAGCTGGGGCATCATTTACTCCATCCCCTGTCATGGCCACAACCTGACCTCGACTCTGCAAAGCGCGAACAATTGCTAGTTTTTGCTGTGGGGAAACTCGCGCATAGACAGAAACCGATTCAACTATGTCTGCCAATTGATTATCAGAGAGAGGTTCTAAGTCTTGACCCGTAAGAAAGCGATGCTGACCACTAGCTTGGCGATCGCTAATAGAAATACCCAACTCGCGAGCTATATGCATTGCAGTCAAGGGATGATCCCCCGTAATCATCACAGGGCGAATGCCAGCAGTTTGACAAGTTTGCACTGCATGCTTAACTTCAGGTCTGGCTGGGTCAAGCATGCCTACCATACCTACAAAGGTCAGATTTTGCTCTATACTACTTACCTCTGACCCAGCAGGAAGGGATTCTAGAGGTTTTAAAGCGACACCAAGAACACGCATCCCATTTTGTGCCAGCCCTTCACTAAGCTGCAAAATTCTTTGCCGCCATTTGTCGTTAAGTGGTTCTGTCTGTCCGTCATTCCAGACTTGACTGGTAACTTTTAGCAAACTATCTACAGCACCTTTAGTAAAGGCAATGCCCTCCGATCTTAACACCAACTTCCAAGGCAAAATCGACTTAAGAGATTGAGGAATTCGATTGTTATCCTTCGGAAGTTCGTGGACAGTGGTCATTCGCTTGCGTTCGGCATCAAAAGGAATCTCGGTACAACGCAGAAAGACATCCTCTAGATTTTCTTTCCAAAGTCCGAGGCGGGCAGCAACAACTACTAAAGCACTCTCCGTCGGGTCTCCCATGCCGTAAAAATGATGTGGGTTGTCCTCTTGGGATGTCAACAAAGCATCATTGCATAGGGCAGCACCAGTTAGGAGGAGAGTTAAGGCAGGTTGCTCTGTTAGCAGAGCAGATTGCGATTCACTATCATTTACTATTGGAGTCCCACGGTCTAGAAGCTCAGTTAAATCTATCTCCTGACCAGCTACAGCCAGAAAGGAAACGGTCATACAGTTCTCGGTTAAAGTTCCCGTTTTATCAGAGCAGATAGTGGTAACTGAACCTAGCGTTTCCACTGCTGGAAGCTTGCGGATTAAGGCTTTCCTTTTCAACATCCGCTGCGCTCCTAAAGCCAAGGCAATTGTTACTACCGCTGGTAAACCTTCTGGGATCGCTGCCACTCCCAGACTTACGGCAGTCAGAAACATTAACTTTAACTCTTCTCCTCGAAGCAAGCCTAGGATAAAGATTACTGTGACGAGAACCAAGATCCCAATTCCCAGAACCCTACCTAATGCTTCTAAGCGTTGCTGTAGTCGGGTTGATTCGCGACCTACAGTTTGAATTGCTTCGGCAATCTGACCTAACTCCGTCTTCATTCCAGTTTCCGTAACTACCGCCAGACCACGACCATAGCTAACAGATGTTCCCATATAAATCATATTGAGACGTTCGGCCAGAGGTAGCTCAACTTGATTCAATACCGAGGAATTTTTATCTATGGGTTCGGATTCACCAGTTAGGGAAGCTTCCTGAATTCGTAGGCTGGCACTCTCTAGCAAACGACAGTCAGCAGGAACTATGTTTCCCGCTTCTAACATTACAATATCGCCAGGCACTAATTCGCGGGCAGAAATCTCCTCCACGATTGCATTTCGACGTACTCTGACTGTAGGCACTGCTAGCTTTTTGAGGGCAGCAAGAGACTGTTGAGCCTGATATTCTTGTTTAAATCCCAATAAGGTATTGAAGACAACAATAGCGAGAATGGCAATGGCATCTCTAAAGTCTCCCAAAACAGCCGATATTAGGGCAGCAACCATCAAAATCAACACCATAGTAGCGGTTAACTGCCGCCATAGAATCTGCCAAGGGCGGTCAATGTTTCGCTCAATCAATTCATTAAAGCCATATTTTTTGAGGCGGTGAGTTGCTTCTAATTTACTTAAGCCTCTTAGAGCATCAGTGTTTAGCTTTTGCAACATCTCAATTGAGTCTAACTTATACCAATTACTCATATTTGATTTCAGTCGTGGTCGCTAATTTTCACTTGAGATTCGATCGCCTCTTGAAGAATTTTCAAAATAAAGCTTAAGATACCGTCAGCCAGGAACTCTCTTTAATCAGAATCATTTTTACATCGGTAGTCTGAACAATCAGCCGCTTCTGATTTCAAAACCGCAGAAGGGCGTACCGCACACTTTAAATATTGATTTTTAGCGAAAAATCGGCAGTTTCTACAAGGAATTTGAGAGCAGTGTCGAAAAACTAATCTATTGTCTTGTGTCGATCTTGACTTTTTTGAAAGTATAGAACAAAGCCAATAGAGTAATCCTAAAAATAATGAAAGATATATTAAGGAGGTAATAGGTACACTATTTATTCGCTGATGCACGTTATCTAATTTTGACTCGATTGACTGAGTTTTACTTGAAGTTATTAGATAAATATTTTTTTCTGGTAAGGTGTATTTTCCGAAAAGACTACGGTCGTGCATATCTTTTACCTTATCCTTAAATTATTTTGCAGCAACCGCCCCTTTCGTCACTTGCCCGTACATTTTCAATAGAGATTAAACAAAAACTTTGAGTAACTTGTGAGGAACAAGAATTATTTTCCAAGGCGATCGCACGCTAGGTAAAAAAACTCTAAGAAAGCTTCACAAATTCCTCATATTGAATCTCTAAGCTTCTGACCTTAAAGACTTAAACAGAGATTGTATGGAATTAATCAAATCTGAGAAAATCAACTTATCGTCCAACTTGTCATGGTGGCTCGAAATTCATACTATCGAACCTCTGTGTATTTACTATTTTGGGCCTTTCAATAGTTCTGATGAAGCAAATTTCTATGAGTCTGGCTACATTGAAGATTTAATTCAAGAAAAAGCCCAAGGGATTACTGTTGAATCAAAAAGATGTCAACCTCAGATGCTTACTATTTACGAAGATTTATTACTCCTCTACTTAACTTACTAGATCGAGATGAATGAGCGAACTAGATCTTATTCTGCAAGAGAAATAGAAGCAATCAAGAGACCAGAACAGCAATTTTCTGAAAAAGTTATTGAACAAGACTCAAAAGATTCTCTCATTGCTTGGCAGCTGCAAACCGAAGAATACATTTTTATTGCTCTTCTGTTTGCGGGAGTCGTTGCTATTATTGGATTAATAAACCGCAGAGTCGAAAACGCGCTGCTTTTTGCTCTGTTTATTAGTGGGATAATTATTGCCTTATTTTTTGCTCTGTTGGGATGAAAAGTAAAGTGCAATAATTGTAACTAAAATTTAAATTATTTCCTCATAAGTTCCTCAAATTTTCGCTTTAAGTTTAAAACTAATCAAGGTAGTCCGTTAGGAAGAGTGGATATAATGAGCAATAAACAAATTTCCCAGGATCGATGGGTAGAGTTTTTCGACCAATTTACTAATGGCAATAGAGGAAGACTAATAAAGCTGGAAATAGTCGATCGAGACAGTGGAGACCAAATCCCGATCCAAAATGCTTCTTTATGGTCGCTAGTTTACGATCCCGTTAATAAGGGTAACGATTTAACGATCGCCACAGGAAGAGATGAAGTAACCTATGCCCACACTATTCATGCAGGGCAAACGCATCTAAATCCTGTAAGCTTTGCCCGACAAAGGTTTCGATTTTTAGCAACAAAACTAAATAATAGCTGAAACCTTGTTCCAGTAAGCATGATAAAAATAAGATGCGTTTGCCCTGACTATTCATGCTCCAAAGACAGTCTGGGAAAGACAAGATACCAATGGCAAAGTAGTCGCTTTAGAAATTGTGGATGAGAGTAAAACTCAAACGATATTACACCTAAAATGATGAAATTGAAAACCGCGAACGTTTTAAAAGATCCATGCTCCGACTTGATTCGTCAATACCAAAAATTTACATCACAAATTCCTCAGAATTTTAGTTTAACGTCGATCGTAAAAAGTGATTCGTTTACGAGTCTCTTTTATCAGTGAGTTAATAATCGGAGTTTTTATGTCTTCTTTTGACCAGGGAATTCTCGTCACAATCGTATCTGAAACCGTGT
>CAVRWR010000127.1:0-5933 GCA_963724445.1 uncultured cyanobacterium
CAATTCCTTTTCCTCGCGATGATTCGGGAATGAAATTGTTTCGCCGATTTCTTAGTGATATAGAAGAGCAATTACCTTTATCAGAGAAGTCTGGTTTGGTTCTGGTTCTAACGGATTTTGTGGGTCAACTACTTTGAAGCGTTTTACGTCCGTTCATCGAACTAGCAATCAGCAAATTGTGCAGCCAATTTTCATGGTATCGGAAGCCATTAAGATCGGTAAACGGCGACGTCCGTTCCGGGCAGTTTGAGATAGTTCTAGCTCCATAGGGATGGAAATTCCAGACCAGTGCCATTGAGCGCAGATCAAGTCGTGCCGACTTCTTGTCTCCATGAAAGTATTGCATCGTATAAAGTAAGCGGTCTTGGTGATTCATCAAACGATCTACCATATTACTGGTACGATGAGCCATGGGAAATTGGTAAGCAATTTTGAATTGAGCAGCACGACGACATAATTTTCGTATCTTGCTTAAAGTACGTTTTCTCCTGATGTGTTTTTTGCTCCAGATTAAAGCCAATCGCAGTCTCTTCAAGAATTCAGCAGCGGTATTCGCTTGATAAGCTTTCCCGAGTTTTGGTTTCAACTTTTGCCTTAAATTGCGATAACTGGGACTTCCTTTCTGCACTTTCTGCACAGCATGAAGAAAGCACAATACCAAAGTCACGGTGGAAAACAGATTAAGCCAAGCCTGTTTAGTTCCGTCCCAAGCATCTATATTGACTGTAACTGGATTATAATTGGGGTCGAGAAGACGAGCTTCAGTTTTAAATTCTCCATATCCTTTAGTTAAAGCCTCAGCACTAGCTGACTCAGTGAAACTAACTCCTAAAATACAGCATAGATGCTACAGTAGTCGGCAGATAAACTCTTTTTCCCGCCAACCAAGTATGTTTTTCAGCAGAAGCCTTGGTCCATTTCTGCGGTCAAAATTTCTGGATACTTAGTATAAAGTTGCAGTAGATAAGCTCTAAAATTGGGGTTATTAGTGATTAGTTGTCGATATTGCCCTTCACTGCTAACGGGTAAACAAATGCTTTTATCTCCTCTGATAGAAACTGCCATGCTTGAATTTGGACTAAAAGTCAATGATCGTGCCTGTTGACTTTACTCAATTAGATTTCGTTTGTCATTCAAGCTCAATTATCCTGAGTATTTATACTACCCACAAAATCCGTTAGAACCAGTCCCCGTCCGCCTTTCATGCAAGCCAAGTTGCACACAGGAGCGATTCCATCCCAAAACGGTTTCTGCTTTGCGGGCAGAACTCTCGAAGTAATCTTCCGTGACTTTTGCCATGAAGTCTCTTTTGCGGTTGCCTGTGAGCTTCTCGGCTGCATCTTTGAAGGTATATTTGATGTTATCAGTGAGCATGAACCCTGTAATTCCAATTTAAGAAGATTAGGAAGCACGGGCAGAGCCGCACTTCCTAATCTTCTAGAATGGCTGGTATTTTATTTCTCCGCAAGTCCCTAACAGCCTGTAGATTGGGTTGACGCAAGGAAACCCAGCCAATGCTTATTTGTTCTCTAACCTTACTTTAGCAATCGCTATCGCTATTTTACAGGATAAAATGGAGGCGCAGAGTTGAAATCGAGGACAAGCCTATGACAATTCGTGAACCCCGCTACAGTAAAGAAGAGTTTGCTCGTCGTGGCAACGAGATTTATGAATCTCGTATCCGCAAGCAAGTTGAGCAAGGCAATCATGGGAGAATTGTGGCAATTGACATTGAAACAGGGGCTTTTGAAGTAGCGGACACGTCCATGGTGGCAGTTGATCGACTTTATGAGCGTGAACCCGATGCTCAACCTTGGGTGATTCGGATTGGACATAAATCCGTCTTCCGTATTGGTAGTCGCAGCCAGAGAAAGACCGTATGATGTTCGGTGTGGTCAATAATAATTGTGAAGCGATCATCAAAGTTGCAGTTGGTCGTATCGGCTCACCTAAAATAGCACTTGATGCTGTCATTGATACAGGATTCACTAGCTTTTTGTCTTTACCGCTTTCTGTTATCGCCGATCTTGGATTGCCTTGGCACTATCGAGACATTGGTACATTAGGAGATGGGAGCGAAGTCGTTTTTGAAATATACAAAGCTTCTGTAATCTGGGATGGTCAAGAGCAAGTTATTGATGTGGCAGCTTCCGATGCAGATCCGTTAGTCGGAATGGGTTTGTTGTATGGTTTTAAACTTCAGATTGAGGCAGTTGAAGGCGGGCGCGTTACAATCGAAGCGCTATGATTTAGCCAAAAGTTATTGGTGAAGACCGTCTAACACTGCGTTGGAGCCGACCACTCAAAAGCAATTTACAACATCCAAAGGTTATCTTTGGCGGCTCAACTAAACCGTTAACAATTGCTTATAAGAGCGATCGCCCTACCCGAACTCAGATTACGCTCCGCGTACCCTTCGGATCGCACCCAAACCATACCCAATAGACTAAGACAGATAACAGATAACCAATTATGGTGAACTGTGATGAAGCGAAATCAATAACCTGTCTGTGTATAAACTATTGGGCTACCTCCTTTTAGGCATCGCTGCCTATGCCTTTGTCAATGCCAGCAATACCGATGTTATAGCCACTTGCACCCGTCACCGAAGAGCACAACCCAATCAACCCCAAATCGTCACACCATCACCCTAGTTCTCAACCAACTATCAGACCTGAAGGTAGAAGAAGGACAGAGAATTAATGTCGGGGATATCATTAGCGATCGCACTACCGAAAAAACCAAACTACAAGCCAAAAAACAGAGATTAGCAGACTCTCTCACCCGAGCTAAATTACCCCTCAACGAACTAAAACCCGTTCCAGTACCATCAGTTTCAAACCGAACTAGTCAGCACTCAAACAGGCTCAGTTTAATTTAGATGCGATTGTCAAGCAGATAAATAACTTTGACCAGAAAATCTATCATAAAGACCCCTGGCACGTTCAAGTATTTGAATCTGAGAAAGTACAGGAATTAGCCGACTTAAAACGTCAGAGAGTTAGAAGCTTCTATTAATGTCGAAAGGGCGATCGCCTCACTGGATGAAGCTAAACTCAACTATCAAAAACAGCAGTACGAACACAGTCTTAAAGTATCTGACTATCAAACTCTGATGCAGAAGCAGCAGGAGCAAGTTAACTCGCTTCAAACTCAGCTAGATACAGTTGATGAGGAATTGGAGCAGTTGACCAGTCGGTTTATTCGCCTTATCGGGGGAAGGTAAGACGGGTGAAGATACTGGGACAGAACGAGCGATCGATTACTGCTGAGGTGACGTTGGATATTCGGGATGGGAAGTAGGGCAATAAGCACTTACCCTAAACCTACTAGATAATCAAAATTTCCCTCTCCAACATTCTGTCTTAAAGTCTGCATAATCTGAGTCCCATTGTCATAAGGTCCTTCAATAAAATACGGCTTACCTTGACGACCAAAGGTTAATTTCGGCTGACCACTCCAAGAGCCTAAATGATTCTTGGTCTTCTGAAAATCTTTATGGGGCTTAAGTCCTAAATCATTAGCATAATCGATCGCACCATAGACAATTGCCTGTGCTTGCTCTAAGGTGATCTCTTGATAACTATCGGGGAATCCTCGATAAACCATGTTCAGGAATTGTTGGTATTTAATGTCATTGAGTTTCTTCTCTCCCATCGTATCTTTTAACCCCAGACACCAATAATCAACCAAGTAGCTAGAAACCACAAAACGTTTATATCCTGTGGTTCGTGCCACTAAAACCATGCCTAAACCACCTACGTCATGCTCGTCCAGAGTTTGCTTGGTCAATAATCGCTCTGCACAGTTAGTATTAACCAAACATTGAGCGACAGGAGCGAGTTCGGAACTTTCGGCTCTGGCTATGGCAGTTTTTTCCGCACTTGCTTTGATTACAGAGTTTACTTGAGATACTTTTAACCCCAACTTACGGGCAATTTGCTTGGGGGTTAAACGTTTGTCCCGTAAGGCGAGAATTTCTGACTCAAGATCTGAAGTCATAGTAAAAGTGAGGCGATCGTGTACGAAAATACTTAATAAGAACATTATTATGCTCTGGGACAATCTCTAAGCCAAAGCATTAATACTTATTAATAATAGATTTAATTAGCAACCAGCAAAGAATTTAAAATGTCGGATAGTTATCAAGAGTACGAACTAGCTTGTCAACAGGAGAGAGAGCGCAATAGTCAATTACTAGAACAGTTTGCTACCTGGTTAAAAGCCAAACAACTGACACAGAAAACAATTAACAATCACCTCACTAACGTTGATTTTTATATCAATGAATTCCTCTTATATGAAGATCCCATTACTGAAGCATCAGAAGGAATAGCGAGCATTGATATGTACTTCGGCTATTGGTTTATCAAAAAAGCTATTTGGGCAAGTGCCTCTTCGATCAAGAGTAATGCAGCCAGTTTGAAAAAATTTTACGGTTTTCTCCACGAACAGGGTCTAATCTCCTCAGAGGACTGGGCAGATTTAAAGGAAACAATTAAAGATAATATGTCAGAGTGGCAAGCTACCTTAAGCCGTTATGATGACCCTGACATTGAGGACATGGAAGAGGTTTGGGGATATTAGAAAAATTTAAAAATCAATAAACTGACTACTCCCAGCATCAGGTGATATATGCAGATATCTCTCGGTAGTAGTCACACTCGCATGACCCAAGACTCTGCTGCAACAACCTCAAATTACATCCAGCTTCTAAACTATGACTGGCGTGGGAATGTCTCAACCAGTGTGCCGATGCCCTCTCATCAATACCCGCCCGCTTACAGGCTCGTTTAATCATTGTATGCACTACCGAGCGATTCATCTTATTATGATGGCGACTAATAAAAACGTACTGATTGACCCGATGGTATTTCTCAAACTCCTTGAGCCTCGCCCAAAGCCAATCGGGAATAATAATTATTCTAGTTTTAGAACCCTTACCAAAGACAGTACACTTACCCTCGCCTTGTGATGGGGTTTTAAATCATTCCAAGTCAGCCCCACAACTTCCGACACCCTCAACCCACAGCCGTACATCAATAACAGCATCAAGCGATCGCGCTCATTCTTCACTCCATACTTAATCAATCCCTGCACCTGGGATACATCTAAAATCCTATCCGCTAGATTCTCCTTGGCTTTGGGAGTCTTAAGGAAGCTGCCCACATTCAAAGTTAAATAGCCAGTCTTCACCCCAAAGCTAAACAGAGACTTAATTACTAAAACTTTGTTCGCCACAGTGGTAAGCTTAAATCGAGCCTTTAATCCCCGCTCCCATAGCTGCAAATCCTCTAACTTCACCTCAGCTAAAGGTTTAGCGATGAACTCAATGAACTTTTCTACCGTCGAGCGATAACTTATCTGGGTCGTCTCCGATTTTCCCCCAAGCCAAATCAAAATTAACTCGCGATCGCAACTGGCATTAGTAACTTTGTTCTGAATAGTCATTAATACAGGAGGTATTGGAAAAGATCTAACAATATAAGGGCAAGACGTGGCGAGGAAGAACAAAAAGATTAGATTCTGCGGAATCGATGCCCCAGAGAAAAAAATGCCCATGGGTGTTGAGTCAAGAGATCACTTGCGATCGCTTGTAGAAATCGATAATGGTAAATTACTTTTAGTTCCAGTCGAAAAAGACCGCTACGGGCGTACTGTAGCAGAGGTTTATGTACAGGATTCTAAAACTACAGTCACTAGTTTAAATGTTCAGATGGTCAGAGATGGTTATGCTTGGCACTATGAGAGGTATTCAGGTAATTGTCCGAGTCGAGAGAAATTTGCGATCGCTCAAGAAATGGCACAGAAAGAAAAGTTAGGAATTTGGAACGGTAATCCTCAACCTCCTTGGGAATTTAGGTCATCTAATAAGTAGAGCGATCGCTCATCAGAATTTATCACATCGTAGACAGGCATCGCTATTAACTGCC
>CAVRWR010000128.1:0-4753 GCA_963724445.1 uncultured cyanobacterium
AGCCATCAGCAGATCGTTACCCCAAGTGCCTCCAACTAAGTAGTTAGCGTTAGCGAGAATACAGTTAGAATTTGGGAACTACAAAAATAAGTAATAAGTAATAAGTAATAAATTTTAATATATTTAAGTTTTAGCTTTTAACTTGTTGTTTTGACTCGATCTGAACTGACTTAAACATTTGCTGTTCGACGGTTTCGGCAAAATTTGGGTAATCATCGATAGTTGCCTGATAAGTCATTTTGTAGGCGAGATCGCCTTTTAAAGTCCAGATCTGTAGATACTTTTGTTCTAAATTATTATCTGGATTAATACTTGTATAGATAATTTTATGTCCATTTCCCGCCGCAAACTTAATGGGACGAGAATCAATGATTTTTGCTTGAGGTAGTTGAGTTATTTGATAGACAGCATCAGTAGTATATCGATCTAAAGATTGTGCATTAGATTGAGCTATATCAATTTTAACTTGGGGAGTAATTAGATAAGATTGGTCTGCTTCAGGTTCAAACTTAGCAACTGTTCCCTGACTCTGAGCAGATTCGCTCAGCTGCCAGCTAGAAGGGTATTTCATTTGTATACCATTAGCATCATTACGATAGAGAAAAGGAAATTGAGTTTGATCTTCTTCAAACATTTCTACCTCTGAGGTTTTATGCAGAGAACTTTCTAGTCGCCAATAATACCAGCCTCCTCCCATAATCATGAGCAATAGCGCTCCTGCACCTATTGTGCTTTTAAAGTTCAACAATTTACCACCTAGTTTTAAGTTTCTAACTGATTTTAAAGCCTCGCTAGCAGATGCATAGCGCTGATTAAACTCTGGTGATACCATGCGATCTAATAACTTGGTAAGCTCTGATTCAATTTGAATTAAATCGTGCCATTGAACTATTTCAGTTTCGCGATCTAGGGGGATATCATTGGGTTCAACTCCTGTTAAAGCATAAATACCAATCATGCCCACAGAGTATACATCGCTGGCTAATCTTGGTTTAATACTTTTTTGCTCAGGAGCCATATAACCAGAGCTGCCAATCGGTACGGTTAAGCTGGTTTTTCCTTCAGCATTTGCCATTTGATTGTTAATTTTCTTGACTGAACCAAAATCAATTAACATCAGTTTGCCATCAGATTTTCGCCGAATAATATTTGAGGGTTTGATATCTTGGTGAATTACCTTTTCTCGGTGAGCTACTTCCACAATTTCTAGAATTTCTCGCAATAAACCCCATACTTCAACCCCTGTCCATGGTCGATCTCCCAGTTCTTGACTTAGATCCACACCATCAACAAACTCATGAACCAGATAAAATCGTCCTGATTGCTCAAAATGATCGAGCAGACTTGGGATACGGTCAGATTTACCCAAAATCTTCAATGTTTTAATTTCTCTGGCAAATAAGTATTTAGCTTTTTGTAGACTTAGAGTATCTTTAGCCTCTGGTTCAAATTGCTTAATTACACAGTGAGTTTCTTCTTTTGCCTGAATATCTTCTGCTAGGTAAGTATGACCACACCTTCCAGTGCCTAACAAACTAAGAACATGGTATCTGCCATTCAGGTTTTCGCCAATCATTTTATTCCTCAACTTGCGATCGCCAACGCCGCAGCATACAACTATGAGCCTAGACCAATTCGACCAGCCAAACTAGTGCTGAGAGGAACCAAGGTTGCCAACATTAAAAATAGTGCCAAAAGACCCCAGGCGGCTCTGCTATCGTTTGGTTCAGTTAGTTCATTTTGGACAGGACGTTCTAAATCTCGCTGTAAAAATAGGATCAGTACTGCCCAGTACAAAGGAATAGGATTAGCTGGATTAAATAAAGCAACGATTCCCAAAATAATCAGCGTAGTTAGGGTGCTACGCCTGGCAGTCTTACGACCATATATAGCATGAACAATTCTACCTCCGTCCAGCTTTCCTGCGGGCAAAAGATTTAAGGCTGTAATTATTAAACCAAGCCAGCCAACAATTACCAATGGGTTAATATCTACCGTCGCAGTTTCTAATGCCGAACCAAGAATTACCTTTGCCAAAGTTCCCACCAAAATTGAAGCGCGAAAAAACTCCGTAGGTAATTGAAACATACTGCCTGGATGAGACAAGACCAAGCCGAAAACTAATAGTATTAGAGAAATAACTCCTCCTACAGCAGGACCTGCCAAAGAGATGTCAAACAAGGCTGTACGATTGGGTAGTAAAGATTCAAACCGAGTAATTGCCCCAAATGAACCAATTTGCCAGGAAGGCAAGAAAAACGGAATACTCAGACGAATTTTATAGCGCTTGGCGATTACCCGATGACCAATTTCGTGAGCGATTAAGATAGACCATAGCCCCAAACTAAGAGGAATAGCCTCAGCATAACGGGCAAAATTATCAAACAGATCGAACCCCTGCAAAACGCTAGCTGCCTCCAGGCTAGCGAGAATTGTACTAAGAAACAACACTATTGCCAGATTTTTCTGGGTCAGGGTAGTAGTTTGAGGATCGTTAGTTTGAGGCAGGATCACTACTACTGGTCTTTCTTCTGGGCTTTCTACTAAAAATAAACGATACTGCTCTGCAAAAGCTTGCTCCAGCTTTTGACTCATTTTTGAATATGCCATGTCTGGTTCGCCTCGCAGATTACCTTTGAAAATTGCCCCATCTTGATAGGGGATGGTTTCCGTCGCAAAGAATGTATCAATGCCGAAAATTTCCTTTAGCTTGGTTAAATCTTCGTCGGGAATAGGCGATAATACCTCAACTGCGGATGGCTGTTCAAATTCGTTCTGCTCTCGATCGGGCGGTGTCGATTCAATAGCAGCCTGTTGCTTGATTCGTTCTGCTGCTTTTTGCTGCAACAAAGCTTCTTGTCCTTCTGCTCTTAGCTGTTTACCTAGCCAGATATAGACAGCAATAGACGCTATTAGGAGCAATAATATGCTGATTAGATTGAGATATACACCTAAGGCAAATAAGCCAAAGAACAACAGCCAGGGACTCATCAGGACAATGGATTGCAGCCAAGCAAGAATTCCTAATCTGCCGAAGACTTTAGCTCGTTTATATCCCCATACAAGTACGGCAACAACAGCAGCAAAAAGAATAAAAGTGGCGAGAGATTCCGAACCGTCTAACATTTAGTTTTTTAATAAAATTTGTTTGAATCAAGCGATCGCCAAAAATTACGAATTCGCTTAGTTCTATTATTCAATGATTTATGAATTGATCTTATTTTATTACGGTTGCAGGGAATTAGTATGGTTGATGTTTAGAGCTGGCTCGCAAATTACCTTGATTTCGGTTTAATAAAGCTTCCCCTGCTGCTGCGTCTAATCCAGTCCAGTGCATCAACAGAGCTAATTTTACTTGTCGATCGCTTTTTTCCAGCAATTTACCTGCTGCCTCACGGTTTAGCTCAGTTAAGTCGCTAATAATCCTTAAGAGCGCGATCGCATAATTTATCATTAGTCACCGCAACATCAATCATCCTGTTGCCATATACCTTGCCGTAGCCTACCATTGCCCCAGTAGAAATAATATTTAGCGCCATTTTGGTCACAGTGCCTGCTTTAAGGCGAGTTGAACCCGCCAGAATTTCTGCACCCACTAGTAAACGAATCTCGAGATCGGCATCAATAGGTACTTGTTCGGCACTGACGCAGCTCATGGCAACAGTAGTAGCACCTCTGCTTTTTGCCTCTTTTAGCGCTCCATGAACATAAGGCGTAGTTCCTCCTGCCGTAATCCCTATTACTACATCTAGCTTGCTGACTTTGCTACTGGCGATCGCCGTTGCACCATCTTCGGGACGATCTTCTAAAGCTTCAGAACTTTTGACTAGAGCATCTTTACCCCCAGCTAAAATCCCTTGAACCAATGCAGGAGGAGTACAAAAAGTCGGCGGACATTCTGCTGCATCTAAAACCCCTAGTCTACCACTAGTACCAGCGCCAACATAAAATAATCGTCCTCCCTGTTTGAAGGCAGCAGTAGTGGCATCAATAGTTTTTGCTAAAGGGATACGAGCCTTGGCGATCGCTTCTATCGTCTTATAGTCTTCCTGATTAAATAGATCGACTATTTCTAAACTAGATAAACGATCCAAATTCTGACTCTGCGGATTAATCTGTTCTGTCAACAAATGTCCTCTTGACTGCAAATTATCCATTTCTTAACTATTGACTGTTAACTGTTAACTGATTAAAGTAGTCCTTCAAGTTGACGGCGAATTCGATCGAGTTCATCATTGGGCATGGACTCTGCTTCAGAGGAAGTGTCTTTTTGCTGCTGTTCTTCTTCCCAACTTAGGTCTTCCACATTTTTTTCAGGGGGAATTTCTAGTTGTCCAGGCTCAACAATTTTAGAATCATAATCTGCTTGACGACAAAACTGCTCTACTTCCTCTGAATCAATTTCTTCTACCTTTGGTTCGGGAAAATCCTGGGCTTCGAGCAATAGCCCATAACGTAAGGCATCATCTTCTTCCTTGAACATCAAGATAGTATTGCGATCGCCCATCTGAACGGTATGAATCCCTTCGTTATCGGTTCCCGCGTTAAATAACAAAATGTATACTCGCATCTTAAAGTAACGCTAATTTTAGATTTATGCCAATTACAACATAAATCGCTGTAATGAGTAAACAAAACCAACCGCCTTTCAGTTTGGCACAGTTGGTTTTCGACTTAAAAAATAGAGACAATCTCTGATTGAAATTATCTCTATGATCTTGTTTATTAGAGATCGCTTGTTGTGCTAACTAAT
>CAVRWR010000129.1:0-20039 GCA_963724445.1 uncultured cyanobacterium
ACCAAAGGTAAGTAGAGCAACCCACCAGCAGTTAAGCGAAGTGTCGTGGGATTCATAACTCTTGTAGCCAAATTTATGAGTAGCACTGTTAACAAACCAAGTACAGTGAAACACCACTACCAGTCTCACAAAAACTCCCCAAACTAAGAAAGGCAATCCACCCCAGATGTACAGCAATAATGCCAGAACAAGCTGAATTGGAATCATGCCATGTTGACAGAATTGATAGAAGCGATCGCCTGAGATATCTTTGGTGTAGCGAGCAATCTTTTCATTGGCAGGATTTTGGCATAGCATCCAACCAAGATGGCTCCAGTAAAACCCTTTGAGAGAATTGTGTGGATCGGATTCTAGATCGGAATATTGATGATGAATACGGTGGAGTCCAATCCAATGTAAAGGACCCCCTTGACCCGCAAGAGTGCCACAAAAGATTAACAAATATTCGAGAAATTTGGGAACTTGGTAACTTCGATGGGATACGAGGCGATGAAATCCCAGAGTAATTCCTACTCCCGCTGTAATCACATAAAGTACAAATGCTACTCCTAAAGCATTCCAATTAAAATTACTAGGAAATAAAGCAAATAAGGCTAGGGCGTGAATTATACCCATGTAAATAATGGTTCCCCAAGCAGGGGGAATTTTTTCTGATGTCGCAATCATTGACCAACCTAAATTTAAACTCTGCGTAACTATGTCTGGAGCAATTTAATCCACTATCTAACAAAAAGAAGGCAGAAAGCAAATGAATTGAATGAATTCCTTTACTGCTGAACTTACTAAATATTATGTAATCAATTATCTAATAAAAAGAAGGCAGAAAGCAAATGAATTGAATGAATTCCTTTACCTGCTGAACTTACTAAATATTATGTAATCAATCTGTTTGAAATTGCTCATCGAAGATTGCCGATACCGAGATAAACTACAAAAGCCTTCTTTGGTCGGCGATCGAGTACAAAATCAAACACCTCCAGACAAAAATGAAAACTAACAATCTGCTAATAGAAGCAGAAAAAGCACTAATACCGATCTTTTCTGGTATTGACTCTCAGGTCAAGCAAAATCTGAAAAAAGTTTTGACGGCTTTTCGCGATCACCGAGTAGGAGTGCAGCATTTTAAGAGCGTTAGTGGTTATGGACACGATGATCTGGGACGAGAAACCCTCGATCTAGTATTTGCCCAAATTATGCAGGCGGAAGCTGCTGCGGTGAGAGTACAGTTTGTGTCTGGAACTCATGCGATCGCCTGCGCCTTATATGGCGTATTACGACCAGGTGACGAGATGCTAGCGGTGGCTGGCGCACCCTATGACACTTTGGAGGAGGTAATCGGCTTACGAGGTGACAAACAAGGTTCTTTAAAAGATTTTCAGATTGATTATCGTCAACTAGATCTAACGCCAGAAGGGATTATTAACTGGTCAGAATTGAGTACCGCCATAACTAGCAGGACTCGCTTAGTGCTGATTCAGCGTTCCTGTGGCTATACTTGGCGCAAAAGCTTATCAATTAAAGAGATCCAGAGGATTGTCGAGTCGGTCAAACAGCAAAATCCCGATACGGTATGTTTTGTTGACAATTGCTATGGTGAATTTGTCTCTGACTTTGAGCCAACCGCGGTAGGAGTTGACCTGATGGCGGGTTCATTGATTAAAAATCCTGGAGGAACTATTGTCACGGCAGGGGGATATATCGCGGGAAAGAAGGAGTTGGTTGAAATAGCCGCCTGTCGCCTAACCGCACCAGGAATCGGCAGCAGTAGCGGGGCAACTTTTGATCAACACCGTTTAATGTATCAGGGACTATTCCTGGCTTCCCAAATGGTCGGCGAAGCAATCAAGGGTAGCCATCTAATTTCTTACGTCTTTGACCAGTTGGGCTATCTCGTAAATCCCTTACCTCTTGAACCACGACGAGATATTATCCAGGCGGTGCAGTTTGGTTCTGCTCAAAAACTGATTTCTTTTTGCCAGGCAATTCAACAACATTCTCCTGTAGATTCTTATGTCAAACCTGTGCCTGGAGAAATGCCTGGATATGCCAGTCAGTTGGTCATGGCAGGAGGCACTTTTATCGATGGTAGTACCTCTGAATTGTCAGCGGACGGACCTTTGCGAGAACCCTATATTGCTTTTTGTCAGGGAGGTACTCACTGGACACATATTGCGATCGCTCTTGAAGCTGCTGTCAAAAATTTGAGCTAGGTGGGATCGAGACGCTTAGTGAACGTTAAAGATGCTCATGACGACCATAAAAACGATCGCGTAAAATACAAAAAAAATGCTCCCCATTGCTGGAGAGCATTTTTCAATCAATTACAAGATTGTAATTAAGGTCAACTTAACCATTGATAACTGGAGCGCTTATTGCTACAGGAGCCTGTTCGCCACTAGCCAGATCAAGAGGGAAGTTGTGTGCATTACGTTCGTGCATTACTTCAAAACCAAGGTTAGCTCGGTTGAGAATGTCTGCCCAAGTGTTGACTACACGTCCTTGTGAATCCATTACGGACTGGTTGAAGTTAAATCCATTTAGGTTGAACGCCATGGTGGAAATACCCATTGCTGTGAACCAGATACCGATTACAGGCCATGCTCCTAAGAAGAAGTGTAGACTTCTGGAGTTGTTGAAGGAAGCATACTGGAAGATTAGACGACCGAAGTAGCCGTGGGCTGCAACGATGTTATATGTTTCTTCTTCTTGTCCGAATTTGTAACCGTAGTTTTGTGATTCAGTTTCTGTTGTTTCACGTACCAGTGAAGAAGTCACCAGTGAACCGTGCATTGCACTGAACAATGAACCACCGAAGACACCTGCTACTCCCAACATGTGGAAGGGGTGCATCAAGATGTTGTGTTCTGCTTGGAAGACCAACATGAAGTTGAATGTTCCACTGATTCCTAAAGGCATTCCATCAGAGAAGGAACCTTGACCCAAGGGGTAGATTAAGAATACTGCTGTTGCTGCCGATACTGGTGCTGAGTAGGCTACACAGATCCAAGGACGCATTCCTAAACGGAATGATAGTTCCCACTGACGACCGAGGTATGCGAATACGCCGATCAAGAAGTGGAAAATAATCAGTTGGTAAGGACCACCGTTGTACAACCACTCATCAAGTGAAGCTGCTTCCCAAATGGGATAGAAGTGAAGACCAATTGCGTTAGAACTAGGTACTACTGCACCAGAGATGATGTTGTTGCCGTAGAGTAAAGAACCTGCTACAGGTTCGCGGATTCCGTCGATGTCAACTGGAGGTGCGGCGACGAAGGCGATTAGGAAACAAGTAGTTGCTGCAAGAAGTGTCGGGATCATCAAGACACCGAACCAACCGACATAGATGCGGTTGTTAGTGCTTGTTACCCACTGACAGAAATTCTCCCAAGCACCACGAGTTTCGCGTGTTTGTAAAGTAGTTGTCATGTGTTGTATGATTGCTGGTTATTTATTTAGTTGTCTAGGTTCTTTTTGAACTGACTTCTCTACTATAGAGCATTTCTTTAGTTATGTGAACATTTCTAATAAAGTATTATCTTATATAATAAATAAGCGTTACTTATATATAGCCAATGAACTCTGTAATTACTTTCAGTCCTGCCTATACAGTAGTTCCTACCTACGAATGTTTTAATCGATGTAGTTACTGTAATTTTCGCATCGATCCTGGAACGGGAGAATTATTAACACAGCCAGATGTACTTAATATATTGGGAAAGCTTGACAAAGAAAGGATTGTTGAGATTCTGGTTTTGAGCGGAGAAGTGCATCCTGCATCAAGTAAGAGAGTAAAATGGTTTACAAAAATACAAGAAGTATGTGAGCTAGCTTTGAATACTGGTTTTTTACCCCATACCAATGTTGGACTATTGAGTTGGTCAGAGATGAAGCAGTTAAAAAATGTAAATGTTTCGATGGGGTTAATGTTGGAACAGCTCAATCCCAAATTTATGCTGACGGTACATAAACACGCCCCGAGTAAAGAACCACAGCTACGTTTACAACAGTTAGAGTGGGCGGGAAAATTAAACATCCCCTTTACCACGGGATTGCTTCTTGGAATTGGCGAGACAAATTCAGATATAGAAGAATCATTAGAAGCGATCGCCTTAATTCATCAACGGTGGGGCAATATTCAAGAGGTAATTCTACAGCCTCATAGTGTTGGTAGTCAGCAAGAATTGCACTTTCCCAGTTTTTGCCCTGAAAATCTACCAGCAATAATTGCTCAGGCAAGAAAAATCTTGCCATTGGAGATCGCAATTCAAATTCCGCCCAACTTATTACCTGAAGCAAGCTTTTTGTTGGAATGTTTAGCTGCCGGAGCAACAGATTTAGGAGGAATTAGCCCGATAGATGAGGTCAATCCAGACTATTCTCACCCAACTTATGAATCTCTGTCGGCAATACTAGAACCTGCGGGATGGAATCTAGAAGCAAGACTGCCCGTGTATCCTCAATACTATTCCTGGTTGTCTCCAAGACTACAAAAGGCGATTAAAGCAAAAGAAAAGAGCTTAATTTGGAAAAATTAGGATTTTTGCAAAAAACTTGTGCTATGATAATCATCCGTGGAAAAAAGCGGCTCGTACGCAGGTTTTCAAGGGTCGCTAGCTCAACGGTAGAGTACTCGGCTTTTAACCGATTGGTTCTGGGTTCGAATCCCAGGCGACCCATTTTCAAAGACAGTTTATTTAATTTACAGGGCATCTTGTCCATTTTTAGCCTAAAATTCCCTCATGTAATAACAACTGCTCGCTGCTGACCTATGAGGCTAGCTTTTTTTCAACAGGCTATCCAAGCGATCGCCTTTTTGACTAGATAGGTAAACGGGCGAAAACTTAGCCAGAAGTTCACGAAACTCTTTACCTTCAAGGGTTTCTCTTTCTATTAGATAGTCGACAATGCGATCTACCGCTAGGCGATTTTCTCGGATGATATTTCTCGCTTTATTTAAACAATCAAAGGCAATGTTTCTAATCCGAATATCAATTTGAGAAGCAACTTCTTCGGAGTATTCGTTCCTAGAACTTGAATCACCTCCCAAAAATACAGGCTGAGACTGACCTTCTAAGGCCAGCACCCCTAAATCAGACATGCCAAATTTTGTCACCATTTGTCGGGCTAGAGAGGTTACCACTTGAATATCTTGGCTAGCGCCTTGAGTTACCTCATCCATGCCAAATATTTCTTCTTCAGCAGCTCTACCACCCAAAGCGGAGGTGATTTTCGCCAAGATTTTACTTTTAGTTTCTAGTCCCATTTCTTCATCGGGAGTAAACCAGGTCAATCCTCCTGCTCCTCCGCGAGGAATTAATGTTACCTTCTCAACAGGATCGTGACCAGGAACCATTGTCGCAACGATCGCATGACCAACTTCGTGATATGCCGTTAGTCTTTTGGCTTTGCTGTCTACCAAAGGAACTCCTTCCATTCCAGCTACTATCCGATCTACCGCATCATTTACCTCCAGCATGGTCACCGCATTCTTATGTCTTCTAGCGGTCAAAATTGCTGCTTCATTAAGGAGGTTGGACAGATCAGCACCGCTAAAGCCTGGGGTACGTCGAGCGAGGGCAGTTAAAGATACTTCAGGCGCAATTTTTTTACCCCGAGCGTGAACTTCCAGAATGCCCAATCGTCCTTGCATATCGGGATAATCGACAATTACCTGACGATCAAAACGACCAGGGCGCAATAAGGCTTGATCCAAAACGTCAGGGCGGTTGGTAGCAGCTATGATTATAATGCCGCTATTGCCTTCAAAACCGTCCATTTCAGTTAGTAGCTGGTTTAAAGTCTGCTCTCGCTCATCATTACCACCACCAATACCAGCCCCCCTCTGTCGACCAACGGCATCGATTTCATCGATAAACACCAAACAAGGAGCGTTTTCCTTGGCTTTCTTAAATAAATCGCGGACGCGAGATGCTCCCACACCGACGAACATTTCAACAAATTCAGACCCAGAAATACTAAAGAACGGTACTCCAGCTTCCCCAGAAATGGCTCTTGCCAGAAGAGTTTTACCTGTCCCTGGAGGTCCTATCAATAAAACACCGCGCGGGATTTTGGCTCCTACCGCAGTGAATCTTTCAGGTTCCTTGAGAAAAGTAACTACTTCCTGCAATTCTTCCTTTGCTTCTTCGATACCTGCCACGTCATCGAACTGAATGCCTGTTTTTACCTCCATCTGAAACTTAGCTTTAGAACGACCAAAACTCATCGCTTGACCAGAAGCATTAGCAGAACGACGCAAAATCATAATCAGTCCAGATAACAGGACGACGATAATCAACAAATTAAGGAGAACTCCAATAGTTGTTGAATGATCGATGGAGGATTTAATGCTAAAGTCAACATTTTTCGCTCTAATCTGAGGAATTAAATCCCGAGTATCGTCGAACAACAATACTTCACTAGCAGCATCAGGAGATTGCCCTTTTAGAACGACGCTAGCTTTGTTGGTAGTTTCGTCAATTTCTATTTTAGTAACTTTGTCTTGCGCCAATTTTTCTAAGAGTTCGCTATAGCTTAGAGAATTTTTTGGCTTCTGCTGGGCAAAAGCAGGAGTTGCCAGAAAGCAAGTTTGTAAAATTAACCATCCCGCAGCTAATCGACCAATGACTGTCCTACTTCTTTTTAGCTTAGAGTTATTTAGCTTACGAACAGAGGAATCCTTTGATATGGCTTGCTTATTAATCTGACAATTTTCCATAATTAATCAAGTTACTATTGATGTGTCTGTTGAAATAAATATATAAAATTTAAGAATAACTTTAGCCTAACTAAAAAAAAATAGTTTTTGCCATAATCTGACCGATTAAATTGCCGATCGCTTTTATTTGGCTGTAGATGGAGCTGAAAGCTTTGTGCCTCTCTCTACTGTTTCATGTTCATTATTGAAGAGTGTATCAGGTCTGATGTGGTTGATGTGATGAATTTGAGTGGGATAGGCAAACTCAATACCTTGTTCATTGAATATAGTCTTGATTGCCAGATTTATTTCTTGCTGGGCATTCATATAAGCCAGGTAATCATTGGTATTAATAAAGTAAACTACTTCAAAATCCAAGCTGTATTCTCCATAGCCCGAAAAATGAGCGCGATCGCATATTGCATTATTAGTATTCTCAATCACTTCAGTAATCAAGCTAGGAATTTGAGCTAACTGTTCTGGATTAGTTTCATACACTACGCCAAACTTAAATACGACTCGACGTTGACGCATTCTTTTAAGGTTACGAATCCGCGAGCCAATTAAATCGGTGTTAGCAATAATTATTTGTTCGCCACTGACGCTTCTTAACCTTGTGGTTTTTATTCCTACATACTCTACTGTACCTAAATAGTCCCCAACGATAATAAAATCTTCCAA
Source organism: uncultured cyanobacterium (assembly GCA_963724445.1). Taxonomy (GTDB): domain Bacteria; phylum Cyanobacteriota; class Cyanobacteriia; order Cyanobacteriales; family Xenococcaceae; genus Waterburya. The sequence continues at coordinate 7,382 of CAVRWR010000129.1, forward strand.
TTCAAAGGGACAATCTAACAGGATTGAGAAATAGCTAAATAAATCTTGTAAAACTCCTTGGGAGGCAAGAGCGATCGCTACACCACCGATTCCTAAACTAGCGACTACGGCAGAAATATCAAATCCTAAGTTGTCTAACAAAAAGATAATTCCAATGAGCCATACGATCACTCTGATGGCGGGAATCAAAGCATTAATACTTTGCTCAAGATTGACGTTGTTTCGTTGATAGGTGAGGCAATATACCTTGATTAAATACTCTACCATCGCCGAAAATAGTCTAATCGCTAGGATGGTTGAAACAATTATCACCGTAACCTTGACAGCTCGGTCAAGTATTGGATGTAGAGCTAAATTAATAATCGCCAAATAGACACTTGCTATATATGCGATCGGCACGAAGTCTCGCTCTAGAATGCCAATAATCGCATCATCATAGATATTCTCGCTTCTTGCAGCCCATTTTCTTAAACTTTTGAATGCCGAACGCCGAATAATTTTGATCAAAATAAGACAGCAGATCAGAATAACCGCTGCTATTAAATAGTCATTTAGCTGATTATTTAAGAATTCTTGAGATAAAAAATTAAACATCTGTTGAGGAGAATATAAATTATTTTTCTGACATTACGATTACTGTAGTGGAACGAATTGGCATCATTCGTGCCTTTCAGGTCGGCTACAGTTTTGCGGTTAGACTTAACTGAAATACAGTAAATTAATCAATTGTCCATTGTCCATCGTTAATTGTCCAATAATAAAACAGTCTTTAGAAAGACGACAACATATCCGTAAACCACTAAATTAAGACAATTACAGTTGGAGAATAATAATTGTGCGGTTGGGGACATTAATTGGCTTTCTCGCTATTCTCATTGCTTTATATATTCTATGGCGAATTAAACAGGTATTACTCCTAGCTTTTGCAGCGGTTGTATTTGCGACGGCAATCAATCAGCTAGTTCGCTTGCTACAGAAAAAATTTAACTTGAAACGCCAGACCGCGATCGCGATCGCCGTTACAGGGGTATTAACTTTTATTATTGGCTTTATTGCTTTAGTCATCCCGCCTTTCATCGATCAATTTCAACAGTTAATCATGCTGATTCCTGTTGGTTTAGAACAGCTGAGTAATTGGAATAAATGGCTCAGCAACATATTGCCAAATAGCTTAATTAAAGAAGTTAGAGGATTAGAAACCCTGACTCAGAATCTGCAATCTTTTATAGATAAGTTTATCAGTAATTTCTTTGATTTATTTTCTAGTACTCTGGGCATATTTCTCAATTCTTTACTAGTAATAGTAGTGACGATTATGCTGCTATCCAACCCGACACCATATAGGCAGATGTTTTTGTTAATGTTTCCTGCTTTCTATCGTCAGCGGGTAAAAACTATTTTAAAGAAATGCGAACAAAATTTGGGTGGTTGGGCGATCGGCATCATCTTTAATATGGCTGTGATTGCCATAATGAGTGGAATTGGTCTGTTACTTTTAGGAGTTAGGCTACCTTTGGCAAATTCTTTGTTAGCAGGAATGCTTACTTTTATACCCAATTTAGGACCTGTATTAAGCGTAGTTCCTCCCGCCGCGATGGCTCTTTTGGATGCCCCTTGGAAGGCGTTAGCGGTAGTACTTCTTTATATAGTTATTCAACAGATAGAAAGCAATATCTTAACTCCGATAGTAATGCAAAGGCAAGTATCATTACTCCCCGCCGTTACTTTGTTATCTCAAGTTGCTTTTGCTGTGTTTTTTGGTATTCTTGGTCTGTTCTTGGCTCTGCCAATTACTGTTGTGGCTCAAGTATGGCTTAAAGAAGTTCTGGTGAAAGATGTTTTAGATCGTTGGCAAATAGAACATGATATTAACAGATTTAATTCTCGTAAGTTAGGTCTAAAAAAACAAAACCCAAGTAAAAATACTAAAAGCCTCGATCTAAATGATTCTAATCTTGATAGCTCGCATTGATCTAAAACTATAGGCTTTGGCGAAATACTGTAGACAAACTAGGTTAGACGGGATATATTATTAGCAGCCAATGTTTCTCCAAGGATTAAGAATGGCGATTGCGCTACATTGGTAACTAGATTTAGAGGCTTGAAACCTCAATTAATTCTTTTTTGAGCGTTAATTTTGCATCGAGTTCTGACTCCAGCTTGTTTATTGCTCTGACTGGGTTATAGATTTTTGGAGATGTCTAAGGAATTTCTGCCAGTTGTATTATGGTTCATAATCCAATTGATCCCGCATAACGATGCTCCATAAGATAAATCGCCAATAGTCTAACGTTCTTTTTTGCTTAGTGAAAATGATTTTTCATAACTAGCATTAAAAGTCACAGAAAGATTAGACTAAACTAGTCTTAGGACAGACATCCAAAAAATAATCTTAATTTAAGATATAAGATATGTTGGGAAATTTTCAGCAAAGCAATTTGCGCATCGAGGTGAATGCCTCTGAGCAAATTATTAAAGATAGCCTATTAGAAAGCGATCGCCTTAAACAATGGATGTGGCCCCAAAATTTTGCGTCTTTATCGGGCAAACTAGTTCCAGGTAATACTTTTATTAGTTCTTTGGGATTAATTGAAATCGAACATCAGGTAGAAATTGTCGAGGACAACAGACTGCGCCTTCTACTAAGCAAAGGCATTGATGGCTTTCACGAATGGCGCTGGGGGGATGGCTGGTTGCAGTCTCGTTTAGAAGGAGTATCAATCTTACCCCTCAATTTTGGTCAGACTTTTGGTCTATTCCGTTTACGCCAATATCTTAGCTCCCAGGGATAGCTGCTCATCGACTTGGCTAAATTCTAGCTTGTAACTGTTTGAATTCTTCTCGTAAAATATTAACTAGCTGTTGGTTTTTATTTATTCGAGCAACTTCTAGACGATGCTCTAAATTGCCATACACGTTCTCTAAATGTTTCTGCTTTGAGGCGCGGTCGCCTAACTGGTATCGGAGAATATTTACGGCTAGATTGGTTGCTTCTGCAGGATCGACAGCCAAGCTATCGGTTTTAGATACCTGCTCAATTTTATTTGAGTTACTTATACTATGATATGATTTACTTTCCCAAAAAGATATATGACGAGGAAGCTTGATTTGTCTGGTAGAAATTTCTCTCTCAATCAATTCAGCAGGATAGCTATTTGGGTAACAATTTGAAGATTGAGAGAAATTGATCATCACTAATCTGCTTTGCTGGCAAAATAAATAGGGAAAAAATAGAATCTAGCTTAATTGATTCTTGTTGGCTTAAGATACTGAGACATCAAAGTTTCGATGCCTCTGACAAATTATAGTCAATCTTTGACATAGTGAATGCCCCGATAAGTCAATTCAGATTTTACGGGTTGACGACGATGTTCTTCCTTTAGATGATGAGTCTTCCAAGGCTTGCCACGATACATTCCAGCAACTTCTCCTTCCTTGACATCCCAATCTGTATGGGGAGCTTCATATAATTTTCCTCTAAATTGCAGTTTCATTTTATACCTCTTATTCTGGAATATTGGTTTCTATATTGTTTCTATATTTGAGTAGTTGCAGATTACTCCATCAGTAATTAAGATTTGAGAATTTGCAACTTGCAGCTATGCTCTTAGCGCTTATAACAACATTATAACTATTTTCTGTATCTATTGTTACCTTTTAGCAAAAAGAAGCATTCTTAACTTAGTTTTACAATTTAAGCTTTACAATGTCTAGCTGATAAATTTAATTGCTCGATCGACTTGGGCATATAAATGTTTGAGGTCAGCGTTATTGGTTAAGACAACATCAGCTTTAGCAATCTTTTCTGATAAGGGAAACTGACTAGCTATTCTGGCATGAGCCTCTTGAGAGGTAAGGCTATTACGCTGTTGTAATCGGGCTATTTGCAATGAGCGATCGCAGCTAACTACCCAGATTTCTGTAACTATATCCGTCAAATTAGCTTCAAATAATAGAGGAATAGCTAATATTATTGTATCCTTTTTAGTATTTTGTAGTTCAAAGGTAAAGCGATCGCGTACAAAAGGATGGATCTGTTGCTCTACCCAGCGCCTTTCTGGAGAATTGTTAAAAATAATTTCTCCTAAAGCAGAGCGATTGAGACTGTTATCAGAGGCTTTTACTCTGTCACCATAGCGAGCAAAAATAGTCTGCAAGATGGGAGAAGTTTTAGCTACTGCTTCTCTGGCGTATATATCTGCATCTAAGACTGGTAAATGATATTTATCTGCTAGATAATTTGATACAGTAGTTTTTCCTGTCCCAATTCCTCCAGTTAATCCAATAAGTCTTTTGACTTTACCTTTCATATTTAAAATAATTATGTGAGTTTGTATTTATAACCAGAGAGAGTTTTTCTAGTTGCTTAAGCTTGATAAACTATTTCGAGACAATTTTAAATTAATTTAAATTAAGGAGCAGAACTTTTGTTAGACCAGAAAGCAAAAAAAACAATGCTACGCAAAATTCCCCACGGACTATATATCTGTGGAGTCAAAGAAGGAGATGAAATGAATGGATTTACCGTAAGCTGGTTAATGCAATCGTCTTTTGAACCTCCTTTGGTAGTTAACTGCGTAAAAAAGGGTACTACTTCCCATGAAATGATCCAGAACACCAAAGTATTTACGATTAGTTTCCTTGAGTCAGGACAAAAAGATTTAGCGGCATCCTTCTTTAAACCCAAAACCCGCGTCGGTAATAAATTTGAAGACGTAGAATTTTATGAAGGAGCAGAAACTGGCTGTCCAATTATTAAAGACTCTTTGGGCTATATTGAATGCAAAGTAGTTGGCACGGTAGAACAAGGCGATCACACTGTATATGTTGGAGAAGTGATTGCATCTGGTATTCACCGCGAAGGCGATCAGCTCTTACTTTCTAGCACTGGCTGGGAATACGGTGGTTGACTTTTTAGGCTGGGTTAGCGATCTCGCCTAACCCAACCAGATCTGGCTAATACTCTTCTCTATACCAAGCTATGTTCCTTAGCGAACAGACAAAAGAGAATATTATCAGATAAGGTTAATATCAGATAATCCTAGTCTCCAAAAGTATTATGTCCTCAGGCAACCGCATATGCCTAAGGACAGATTTGTTCCAGAGATAGAATCTTTGACGCAAACTTAATAATGATAATCTATATTGAATCAGTTTTGATAGATACTGTGGTTTTTGTCATTTAAGATTTTGGTGCTTAAGACCTTGTTAAAGCAACAGATTCATTAAATTGCCTGTCTTTTGAAGTTTGTTCGAGCATTACTGAAGACTACTTCATAGTTGAACAAGAGAAGTCATGGTTATGTCTGACTCTTGGCAGACATACATATATCAACCATAAGAAACTAGAAGAAGTTACCTAAATCACAATGCAGCTTTGCTGTGGGAAAATAGATGGTTAATGATGCTGAGATTATTAAACCCAATAATGTAGATACGGTTTTTTCTTGGGAGTCTGAAGTAGATTACAAGCCCAACAAGTGTCGCATACGTATTTACTGGGTTACCTGGGAAAAAGTAGTCGTTGTTGCCACCGACATGACTAATAATCCTGGTCGTAAAATTGCCAATGTCACCAAAGAATTACTTAGTTTTATCAACCACATCTACGATCTAGTTCCCTGCAAAATTATGTTGGTTGAGCATTATTCTGCTAATAATTCATTTCAAGAGGATAGCTATCTTCAAGTGCTGTTGGTAAATGACGAAGCTATCCGATATCAGATTGACCAGAATAGGTTGATGAAATTGACGGAAAAATCTATAGTTAGAATTCAGATTAAAGATCAAAAAAAGGCTAGCAATTACTCTAGCCTCAACCATACTGTTACGAAATCTATAAAATTGCTAATTTAACCACCAGCAACGGCAGGAACAATACTTACTTCATCGCCATCGCTAAGTACCGTATCTGTACCTTCTAAGAAACGAATATCTTCACTGTTGACATAAAGATTGAGAAACCGACGGGGTTTCCCAGACTCATCGCAAATACGAGCTTTAATACCTGGACAGTTATTGTCTAAAGCATCGATCAGCTCATCGATATTACTACCATCACATTCGATAGTCGCTTGATTGTTAGTAAATTTTTGCAGGGGAGTAGGAACTAATACTTTAACGGTCATAATAGATTGAGAAAAAATAAATTAGTGAATGATTGAAATAAGTTTTTAGTTTTTAGTTTTTAATTAATTAAATTAATTACTGACAACTAATAACTATGAGGATAGAGGGTTAAACGCTAGTTTGCTGCCACTCAAGACGTTCCAAAGTTCGAGAACGCTCTAGCGCACGCTCAAAGCTGTCAAGTTTTGGTTCAATAGTTAAAGGCTCGCCAATATATCCCTGTACTGCTTCTTGAGTTTTTAAACCATTGCCTGTAATGTAAACAACTGTTTTCTCATCGGGATTTATTTTACCTGCTTCCACCAACTTTTTGAGAACAGCAACAGTGGTACCACCAGCAGTTTCGGTAAAGATACCTTCAGTTTCGGCTAATAGCTTCATGCCTTCAATAATTTCCGCATCAGTAACAGATTCAATATTACCGTTGGTTTTACGCGCAATATCCAGAGCATAGTAGCCATCGGCAGGATTACCGATCGCAATTGATTTGGCGATCGTATCTGGCTTAACAGGAGTAATAAAGTCTCTGCCTTCTTTGTATGCTTGAGCAATGGGAGAACAGCCTTCTGCCTGTGCGCCACTAAAGCGAACCTGCTTATCATTTACTAAACCGACTTTGACAAACTCATTAAAGCCTTTGTAGATTTTGGTAAATAAAGAACCTGATGCTAACGGTGCAACAATATGGTCGGGTAGTTCCCAGCCAAGTTGTTCTGCCACTTCATAACCCAGCGTTTTGGAACCTTCAGAATAGTAAGGACGAAGATTGATGTTGACGAAACCCCAACCGTAGCTATTGCCTACTTCTGAACAAAGACGGTTTACCTGATCGTAATTGCCTTTCACTGCCATTACTGTAGGATTGTAGATCAAAGTACCCATGATTTTTCCTGCTTCTAAGTCCGCAGGAATAAATACGCAACAGTCCATACCTGCATGGGCGGCGATCGCTGCAGTAGAATTGGCTAAGTTACCAGTACTAGCACAAGAAACGGTAGAAAATCCTAATTCTCTGGCACGAGTTAAAGCTACAGATACTACCCGATCCTTAAAGCTAAGGGTAGGCATGTTGACCGCATCGTTTTTAATATAAAGATTCTTCAGACCCAGACGACGCGCTAAGCGATTTGATTTAACTAGAGGTGTCATTCCCGTACCAACGTCGATGGGATTTTCACTTTCTACAGGCAAAAATGCTTTATAGCGCCAAATTGAATTTGGACCTGCGGCAATAGTTTCACGACTTACCTGACGACGAATTTCGTCATAGTCATATGCCACTTCCAATGGAGAAAAAGTCTCTTCGCATACATTTAAAGCTTCCAAAGGATATTTTACGCCGCCTTCTTTTGATACCAAATGAGTAAAAGTACGTCCCTTAGCAGTTTTGATTGGTGTCTGAGTCATAATAAAGCATTTATTTCGTCAACAGTAATTGGATATTATCACAGGTAAAAATAATGAGTCAAACATACCCGACAATTTTAGTCGGGATTTAAATAAATCAAAAATAAATCATTTGTCTAGCGTTCTCGAACTAACCTAATCCGTTAAAATTATTGATACCGCAATATATTTAATCTCTTTAACCTCAGATAATAAATGGTTGTCTCCCAGATAGAATCACATTCTTTGACTGAAATCGCGCAACAAACCCGCGCAGCAGCCAGGAAACTGGCGATCTTATCTACAGAAGAGCGAAACTTTGCCTTAGAAGCAGTGGCACAAGCTTTAGAAGTAGCTACGACCGAAATAATCGCTGCCAACGAAGCGGATCTAGAAGCGGCAGCAGAGAATAATCTTGCTCCAGCACTTTACTCCAGGCTAAAGTTAGGTCAGTCTAAACTACAGGCTGCGATCGCGGGAGTCAGAGATGTAGCTAAACTGCAAGATCCTATTGGCGTTAATCAGATTCACCGTGAATTAGATCGAGGTTTGATCTTAAAGCGGGTAACCTGTCCTCTGGGAACATTAGGCATTATTTTTGAGGCGCGTCCTGAAGCCTTAATTCAAATCACTAGCTTGGCAATCAAGTCAGGCAATGGAGTCATGCTTAAGGGGGGAAAAGAGGCAATCAACTCTTGTCAGGCATTAACCAGGGTGATTCATCAAGCATTAAAATCCACCAAAATCGACCCTGCGGCGGTGCAGTTATTAACTACCAGAGAAGAAATTAAGCAGCTATTGGAACTCGACCAATATATAGACTTGATCATTCCTAGAGGTTCTAATTCCTTTGTCCGTTACGTCCAGGATAATACCCGTATTCCCGTCTTGGGTCATGCAGACGGCATATGTCACCTTTACTTGGACAAAGCAGCAGATTTAGACAAGGCGATTAAAATTACTGTTGATGCCAAGACTCATTATCCAGCAGCCTGTAATGCGATCGAGACTTTATTAGTACATCAAGATGTTGCAGCTAAGTTTTTACCCTCCATTGCCAAGGCACTTCAAGCTGAAGGAGTCGAATTAAGAGGAGATGAAGCAACCAAAAAGATTATTGAAGCTAAGTCCGTCAGGGAACACGACTGGGAAACCGAATATAGCGATTTAATCTTGGCGATCAAGATAGTAGCTTCTGTAGAAGAGGCGATCGCTCATATAAATCAGTACGGCTCAAAGCACACCGACGCAATTGTTACCGAAGATCTGAAAACGGCAGAAATGTTTCAAAATCAGGTAGATGCAGCGGGGGTATATCACAACTGCTCAACTCGCTTTGCCGACGGTTTCCGCTATGGCTTTGGTGCTGAAGTCGGTATCAGTACCCAGCAAATGCCTCCCCGTGGTCCAGTTGGCTTAGAAGGTTTAGTAACCTATAAATATAAGGTAACTGGCGATGGTCATATTGCAGCTACCTATACTGGGGAAAATGCTAAATCCTTTACTCATCGTGATTTCTGATTATTAAAATAAAATATTTGAATTTTGTCCTGAATGTTTACAGTTTTCTTTTATTCAAAGATAAGTGTATTACTTGAATTGAGAGGCAGGGTAAAAACATAATAAATAATGCCTGCGCCCAAAAGTGCAATGGTCAAGCTAAAAATGAATACCCAGCGATCTGGTGGTTCATAGGTATCTTCATCTATGTCGTAGCGTACGGCAAAGTAATGATAAGTTGAGAGCAAAACTGTCGTTAGTCCTACTAAAGAAAAGATCAGTCCTAACTTCCAGCCATTACCAGGGATAGTACTTATCGGCGGTCTAAAAAAACGCAGACGTACGATCACAACGCCAAAACCCATCAAAGAGATTGCCGTCCGCATCCATGCTAGATAAGTACGCTCGTTGGCTAAATGATCTCGAATACGAGAAGAATTCCGCCGTTTTAGTTGAGCTAAATTTTTTGGATTTTTTTCTACTTTAAGATTCACGGCTGCCATATTCGGCTACTAACTGATAGTTACTGGTTGGGGAGTGGAAAAATTTTGTTCATTTTGCTCAAAACATTTTATCTGGAGGGGTTCGAGATACACTTTTTGTTCTGCTTTTAGGTTGAGCCGAGCGAATTCTTCGCGATTTAAATGAGCGGTGACGGTCGAGCGATCGCCAAGAGCCAATTCTAATTGAATTTCCCACCCTAAATGAACGATTCGTTGAACTTTTGCCGAAACACTAAACTGTTGGGGAGTTGCAAAAATTTTAAAATCGTGAGGACGAACAAAAAAGTCTGAGGCAGAATTAGCTCTACAGGCACTATTAACGATCGGACTGGTGTGAGGCAAAACATTAACTTCCCCGACAAAGCTCATGACAAAAGGATTAATTGGATGCTCGTATACTTCTGCTGGGGTGCCAATTTGTTCGATTCTACCTTGGTTCATCACCACAATTTTATCGGCTACCGCCATAGCTTCTTCGCGATCGTGGGTAACAAAAATACTAGTAAGATGTACTTCGTCGTGGAGACGGCGCAACCAGTTACGTAATTCCTGTCTGACTTTGGCATCTAATGCCCCAAAAGGTTCGTCCAGGAGTAGCACTTCTGGCTGTACTGCTAAAGCACGGGCAAGGGCAACACGCTGTCTTTGTCCACCAGAAAGCTGACTGGGATAGCGATCGCCAAAACCTTCAAGCTGGATTAGTTCTAAAAGTTCGTTAACTCTTTGTTTGATAACTTTACGGGGTTTTTTACGAATATCTAGCCCAAAAGAAATATTTTGTCTAACGGTGAGATGTTTAAATAAAGCATAGTGTTGAAAGACAAAACCGATATTGCGCTTTCTAATATCGAGATGAGTGGTATCGCGATCGCCGATTCTGAACACTACCGCGATCGGGAGTTTCCAAGCCAGCGATCGTTCTAAGTAAAGTGGATTTGCCCGAACCAGAAGGACCGAGTAGGGCAACTAAAGTTCCAGGTTCGACGTTTAAATCGATGTTGCTTAAAGCTTGAAAGTTACCGAATTTTTTGGATACTTGAGAGATTGTAATACTCATATTGCTTAGTGATAAGTGTTAATGATCGGTTCTTTTTTCGAGTATTTCTTTGAAGATTAGAGTTAATACGCCAAGTGAAGCTAAAATTGCTGCTGCCCCAAAAGCAGATTCTGCCTGATAGTTCTTATAAGCCTGCTCGACAAAAATTGGTAGAGTAGCTGTCTTGCCCAAAATACTGCCAGATACTACCGATACTGCCCCAAATTCACCCATTGCTCTAGCGTTGGTTAGCAAGATGCCGTAAAGTAAACCCCAGCGAATATTTGGTAAAGTAACGCGGGAAAAGACTTGCCAATCACTTGCGCCTAAAGTGCGGGCAGCGGTTTCTTGTTCTTCGCCAATTTCTTCTAAGATGGGAATAACTTCGCGGGCGACAAAAGGTAAGGTAACAAAGGCAGTCGCCAAGACAATTCCTGGGATCGCAAACAAGATTTTAATGTTTAAGCTTTCTAGTAAATTACCTAGCCAGCCATTTTTGCCGTAAAGCAGGACGATAGTTAACCCTGCGACAACGGGAGAAATTGAAAATGGCAGATCGATAATACTTAGTAATAAAGTACGACCGCGAAACTGATTGCGACCGATTACCCAAGCAGCACAAAGACCAAATACGGTATTGATGGGAACGGCGATCGCGGTAACGATTAGAGTTAAGCTCGTAGCCTGCCAAAAATCTCGTTGATTAACAGAAGTTAAAAAGACATTGATGCCCTGATGAAAAGCTTCATAGAAAATGGCGATCGCTGGTATTAATAACAATAGCGATAAATATATTAAGGCAATTGGTAATAAAATTGCTGATAGTCTGGGTTTAGCGAGCATAGCGACGACTCCACTGTTGTAAAAGATTGATGAGCAACAAGAGTACTAAAGAAACCAACAGCAGCACAGTACCAATCACCGTCGCACCAACGTAGTCGTATTGTTCTAATTTTTGGAACACTAAAACAGGTGCAATTAAATCTTTAAAAGGAATGCTCGATGCGACCATGACTACCGAACCATATTCCCCTACCGCCCTTGAAAAACCTAAAGCCATCCCCGTTAAAATTGGCGGAATTAATGGCGGTAATATAACTCGCCAAAATGTCTGAGAGTCTGACGCACCTAAAGACCAAGCTGCTTGTTCGATTTCTGGTTCTAGTTCGAGTAAGACTGGCTGTAAAGTACGGACGATAAAAGGTAAAGAAATAAACAGCATCGCCACAAATACCCCTAGTCTAGTAAAGGCAATTTTGATGCCGAAAGGTGCAAAGAATTGTCCAATCCAGCCGTTATTACTATAGATAGTTGCCAGAACCAAACCAGCTACAGAAGTAGGTAAAGCAAAGGGAATATCGATCGCCCCATCGACGATTTTTTTGCCAGGAAATTGATAGCGGACTAAAATCCAAGCAACCAGAGTTCCCATAATGCCGTTAATTATCCCCGCAGCTAAAGCAGTAATAAAGGTAACTTCATAAGCAGATAGGGCAACAGGATCGGTAGCGGTTTGCCAAAATTCAACCGTGCCAATACTTAAAGACTTGGTAATTAAAGCTGCTAAAGGCAAGAGTAGAATTAAACTTAAATAGCCGATGGTTATTGCCCAAGGAAGGGAAATCTTAGTTGAATTAGTTTGCTGACGCAACTTGAATTGCAGACTAGTCATAAATTTAGGCTTTACTTACGCAACTATTAGGCTGAAACTACCATATATTTTTCGATTCCCAATTCTTGCCAGGTGACTACTGTTAAAATTACATCGTCAAACGTTCCTAACACTTCTACTAGATACCAGTCAGAGCGATCGCCGTCGATTCCTGGCAATTTAGAAATAATCTGCAAATCAACCATCATAATCCGGGCTACGTTATGCAACATTGATTCAGAAAAATCTTGCTTGGGGTTTTTGAGAGCCAGTTTAACCCTTAAAAAATTACAATTATTACGGCAGTATTGTTGGGTACTTTTCTGAGTTTCCATAATTACACCTAAGTATTTTTACTCGTTTAAATCGACACTTAAAACTATTTCTGGTTGATTTTGTTCATCATTTTGTCGAACTCCGCACCATCATCAAAAAATTCCGTTTGGATTTTCT
>CAVRWR010000130.1:0-24135 GCA_963724445.1 uncultured cyanobacterium
CTCGTTTAAGCCCAAAATCAAGTAAAGTGAGGATGATTTTGAGAAAAAAGAAAAAGTGCAGCTAAAAGAATTCTCATTGATTAGTCCTTCGATGGAAGCAACATTAGTATTCCAAGCACTAAACAGTAGCGATCTCTCCAGAAGTAATTGACCAAGAATTAGAGAAAAGCAAGAGCTTTGAAAAACGACAACGGAAATTACCCGCCAGTTTGGTAGTCTGTTTAGTAATTGCCATGAGTTTATGGTCATCAGATTCAATGGGAACGGTGCTGCAAAATCTAGTTAATGGTTTAAATCGGCAGTGGACAAAATTAGGACAATACTGGAAAACGCCGATTAGTTCTTCCATTAGCGCAGCGAGACAAAAACTAGGATGCCAAGTAATGAGTCGGTTGTTTGATTCGATTGTACGACCCCTGGCAACTTCGGAAACTCCAGGAGCATTTCTGGGTGGACTAAGAGTAATGGCAGTAGATGGAACAGTATTAGATGTGCCAGATAGCAAAGCTAATGCCAAGGTGTTTGGATATCCAGGGAGTCGCAAAGGAACTAGGGCTGCTTTCCCAAAAGTTCGTGTGGTCTTATTAATTGAAGCTGGAACACATTTAATTGCCGATGCCTTAATCTGTCCTTATCGAATCGGAGAAAGAGTCAGAGCCTTAAAACTACTCCGCTCAGTCACCGAAGGAATGCTCTTAATGTGGGATAGAGGATTGCATTCCTATCGAATGGTTAATGCTACCTTAGCTCAAGGATGCCATTATTTAGGTAGAGTTCCGAAGAATGTTAAATTTCCAGCTCACAAAATTTTAGATGATGGTTCTTATTTAAGTTGGATTAATCCCGATCGCACCCTCGCCAGTCGCTTCAACGGGTCATAGACCCGCAACGCGCTGGCTCGCAAATCGAAGAAAAAAGGAGTGACCAAGGTTCAAGTACGAGTAGTTGAGTACACTATTGAAACTGATGGAGAACTGAAAACTTACCGTTTGATTACCAGCTTGATGGATTTAGCTTTATTTCCTGCTTTGTTGTTGGCGCAGCAATATCATCAACGGTGGGAAATTGAAAACACTATCGACGAACTGAAAACTCACCTTTTGGGACGTAAGACTCCTATTCGTATATGCGGCTCAAGCCTTTATCTCAAACCCCGTGAAGTTGTCCAAGAAATTTATGGCTGGCTCTTGGGTCACTATGCCATTCGTTCTTTGATGTTTCAAGCTGCCCAGCAAGCTGAAATTTCTCCTTTACGCTTAGGTTTTACTGGCACTCTCAAAGTTATTCGCCGAGCAATTCCTGATTTTCAAGACCTCAAAGGCGAGCAACTTCCCTTTTTTTCTCTCGGTTAATTCAAGATATCTTAGCTGAACAAATTCCTCCCAGAAAGGGCAGACACAATCCCAGAGTGGTCAAGAAACCTCGTTCCAAATTTCCTTCTAAAAAACCTCTTCATCAAGAAATGTCTTCTCGACCAAAACAACTGACTTTTTCGATTTTCAACTCTGCTTAATCCTTAAACGAGAAGTATTGGAAATTGACTTGGGGGTCAAACAGAAATCGGGCATTCTCCAGTCCATGGAAACTAGAGCCGCTTTCTTAAGCGACACCACACATCGAATTCGCTTTGTTTACGTACCCAAGCACACTTCCTGGCTCAATCAAATTGAGTGTTGGTTCAGCATCTTAATGCGGCGTTTGCTCAAACGGGGTAACTTTACCTCCACCGACGACTTGAAACAGCAAATCTTGGACTTTATCGCTTACTTTAACCGCATCTTAGCCAAGCCGTTCAACTGGAAATTTAAGGGCTTTCCTGAACCTGATTAAGCTGGTCAGTTATTTACGCCAAGTTGCACTAGTTAAAAACTTTGACTTAGTACCTATTCCCAAACCAAAGGTTGAGGTCGTTCAATGCCGTATCCTTGAGCATAATCGACTCCAATTTTTTGAAGATTTTGCAAAATAATATTATTCTCAACAAACTCAGCAATAGTTTTGATATTCATACGTCTGGTGTGAATTAGGAAAAAAGGAGGAAAAGGTCAATTTTTAAATAATCAATCGATAGATTTTTTAAGTAGGTCAAAGAACTAATGCCGCTGCCAAAATCATCCAAGGCAATTGAGCAACCCTCAATTTTTAGGTAATTTGCCTCTAAGTACAGGACAAAAGTTGAAAAATCAGTAAGAAAAAGGATTTCATGAAAAGTAACTATATGCGAAGCGGTATCCTTTAGGACACTTAAATTACGATAACCCTATGGATAATGTTAACCTGCTCCGAAAGACCTTGAAACCTCACTTGAAATGGCATGGAGCAAGACTAAGTTTTCTAGCACTATTTCTAATTGCTCTGTTTCGAGTTAAAACCGTAAATTTGGTCGATTTATCAATTGGATTTAAAAGCAAAGCCAAGAAGGAATCAAGTTATAAAAGACTGCAAAGATTTTTGAAGGAATTTGACTTAGATTACTACACTATGGCGAAGTTGGTCATAGAAATGATGGAAATACCTGAACCATGGGTCTTAAGTCTTGACAGAACTGAGTGGCAGTTTGGTCGAAAAGTATTCAACATACTAACTCTGGGTATTGTTTATCAAGGTGTAGCTTTCCCTCTGTTGTGGTGGATGCTAGATAAAAAAGGCAATTCTAATACTGACGAGCGCATTGATTTATTACAAGAGTTTGTCGAGCTATTCTGTGAACACAAAATAAATTACCTCAGTGCCGACCGAGAATTTTTAGGACATGAATGGCTAAAATACTTGTTCTCACAGCCAATGATGTCATTTAGAATCAGAATTCGAGAGACAGAACTGCTAGGAGATGGAAAGCATCAACTTTCGACCAAAATTGTTTTCTCTCATCTCCAGATTGGGCAAAAATCGTTGCTCAAAAGAAAGCGAATTTTATGGGGTCATCAAGTTTACATCGGAGCTTTACGTCTACAAGATAACTCTCTACTGACTGTTATTGCTCCAAGTTATTGTCCCACTCTCATTGATGATTATGCCCAGCGTTGGAGTATCGAAACTCTTTTTGGCATTTTTAAAAGTCGAGGTTTCAATTTGGAAGATACTCATCTAATAGATTCAGAACGTTTGAGTCGCTTATTTGCACTGCTGACGATTGCTTTATGTTGGGCATATCGCACAGGTCAGTGGTTATCTAACAATAAACCGATTGTCATCAAAACACATGGAAGAAAAGCACAAAGCGTTTTTCGTTATGGTTTCGACCATCTACGCTCTATTTTTTTGAATTTAGAAGATTATGAAAATGATTTTCTTCAATCTCTACAGTTTTTGTCCTGTACTTAGAATTTGCCTATATAAATTAGTTGTTCATTGCCCACTACGCCCCATCCCCGAAGAGAGATTGTTAACTGATAAAATCTGAGTCTGTAAGCTGCTCGGGCGCGATCGCAGCTAGATTTACCAGAATTTCATTCTCAAAGCTAATGGAAGTACTACTCAAAGTTGGATTAAATACCAAAGTCAGGTCAGTAAAATTAATTCCATTGAATAACTTTATTTTATCTATTCCAGCCTCAAAATCAGCAATCGTATCCTCTCCACTATTATCAGCGTTATTGTTACCAATAATAAAAATGTCAGCTCCCCCATTGCCATAGAGAAGATCGTCACCTTCATTGCCGTCGAGGGTGTCATTGCCACCGCCGCCCAATAGCTCATCTACACCTTTCCCTCCGAGTAACAAATCATCTCCTCCGTTACCCTGGAGAGAATCATTACCTCGATCGCCTACTAAAGTATCTCCTTGTGCCGCACCAGAAATACTGTCGTTTCCGCCAAAACCTTCGATCAAATCTGGCTGTTGTGTCCCCACTAACCTGTCAGCAGTTCCCGTTCCCTCTAGAATATTAGCTGAATCAGCAAGACTAATTACCAGATCATAATTACCAGTAGTTGAATCAACACTATGACTAAAGTTATTACTACCTTTTAGAGGATCGTAGTCAAAATTACCGTAGCTGCTAACTCCAACATAATACTTACCTGTAGTGAGAGCGGTAAATTCAAGATAAGAATCTAGGTTAGAATTTTCGTCAGCGGCAGAGTCATCATCATTAAAAGCTAGCTGCTTACCATTGGCATCAAATACTTGCAGTACTGTATCTAGTCTGTTGTCAGGGTCGACCGTATCGAGATCAAAACTAACCTTATTTCCCTGTTCAAGCTCAAGCTGGTAAAGATCTACATCGGCGATCGCATCTATTTCTTCGCTGATGGTAGTTTGCTCGACTGATACACCGACTTCTGTGACAATTGATTCGGCGATCGTATTGTCTGGATCGGAGTCTGGAACCACCTGGGCAATATCAATCTCTAAATTATAGTCGCCCTCTCCCAAGGCTGAATTGGGAGTAAAGTTGTTACTGCCCTGTACTGAATTATAAGCCGTATTACCGTCGCTACTAACGCCAATATAGTAAACTCCAGAACTATCTGGAGCAAAATTAAGTAGAGAATCAGTACCCAAACTGTCTTCTATATTGTTCTCGTCATCATCGTCGGACAATAATTCATTTCCATTAGCATCAAATAGGCGTAGATAAGAATCTAACTCAGAATTAATGCTGAAGGTATTAACACTTACCGTAACCCCGTCTCCCTGTTCTAACTCGAAGCGATAAATATCGGCATCAGAACTAGGATATATTGCTCCATCAATTGATACGTTTCTGGTTTCTGATGAGCTGGCATTACTTTCAATCGCTTCACTAATAGTATTGTCTGGATCGGCATCTGCCAACACCTCAACCACATCTAGTCCTAATTGATAACTTCCCGTGGTGGCAAAGGGATTAATCACCTCCGCCGAAAAGTTAGTTCTACCGTTAACAGGGTCATAATCAGAATTTCCTGAAGTTCCCACGCCAACGTAATATATTCCAGGGGCATTAGGTACAAAAGCCAAGGACGAATCTGGACTAAATTCTCCTGTAAAGTTAGCGTCATTATCGTCATTAAAAGTCAACTCATTTCCTTGTGCATCAAATAAACGTAAATAGGAATTTAACTCAGAGTCTAACCCTTGAGTATTTGTATTTAGCTTGATACCATCTCCTTCTCCCAGCTCAAATCGATAAAAATCTACATCTGATGGTGTTTCAATCTCGCCATTAAAAACCCCAGTTGGCGACTCATCTGTAACTTGTGTGTCTGTTGCCTCGGCAATAAGATCATTCGGCTCAATCAACATAAAAACCTCCTCCAATAGACCAATCAAAAATGTGAGGATTTCATTATATTCCTTGAGTCGAATTTTGCCGTAAAATTACTAAATTACCGATATTATGGTTTCATCTCCTGAATTTAGCAATTATTCATCTTCGTTTGTCTCGTCCTCTAAAATATCCTCCAGCTCATCGGTTGCGCAATCGCTTTGAAAACTGTCGGATTTACTAGGCATAAATCTACCAGTACTTTTAATCCATCTAAATAAGGATTCATTTTCTCTAGGAGCAATAATCGCTGCGGGTTCGCCAATGGGTTCTTGCTGTAGTGCGGGGTTGTTATATTTTTTAGACATTTTTGGTTTCAAACTAAAAAGTTGGGGTTTTATTGAATAAATTGCTTTTTGACAAAAGGTGATGTCATTGCCGCCAAAAGACTGCCGTAACTTAGGCTGAAATCAACACCAACTCCTACCTTGAGGCGTTCCAGGCTGCTAAGGACGAGATGATCGCTGCTAGAACCAAGTATTTCTTGATCGCGATCGCAACTCAATCCAGATATCAGAGTGTCTTGTTTTCCCAGGGCAATAATTGCTCTTGGATGCTTTCCGCGATCGCGAAAAACAGGAATATTACCAAAAGCATCTTGACCGATTTCGCCAAAAGGGAGGGATGGTTTAATTTTCGACTCGATTACTTCGCCGATTAATTTAAAAGCGTTGGTATACAGTTCGGGAATTGCCTGACGATTAACGGTTCCGCATCCCAAGAGAATTGATTCACCAATTCGCAGATTATTAATTCTGCCGACGGTTAAGGCTGACTTGTACCATTCATAATTTGCTGAATTTCCTCCAGAGGTTATGGGTAAATCGATCTGAAACTTTTGCTCCATTGCCTCGGTTAAGTCCGATAGCTGCTGCATTTTTTGGCGATCGGGCTTTACTCCCCCATAACAAGCCAAGTTACAACCAAGTCCGACAAGTTGAATCTGGGGTAGGGCAAGGACTTCTTCAATTAAGAGGGCAAGATCTTCAGGAAGTATTCCTTCTCGCAAGTCACCCATTTCCACCATCAAAATTATGCGGTGATTTTTTTGCTGCAAAGATGCATAATAAGAGAGCTTTTGGATCGTCTCAAGTTCGGTATTTAGACTAATATCAACGTCTCGAACAATAGATTCGGCTTGGCTTGGTGCAGAACGCAGAAGTACATACTGAGTCGATATTCCTGAGCGCTTCATTCTTTGGATATTTTCTAAACGAGAGTCGGCAATAAACTCAACACCTCCTTGGATCATTGCTTCGGCAATTAAAGGTTCGCCTAATATTGCTTTAGAAACTCCCATCAACGAAATTCCCTTTGCCCCGTATAGCTCACATAACATCCGCGCGTTGTGCCGTATTTGAGATAGGGCTATTTCAATTCTGGGCATAAACGCTTTCATATATTTTGTTTAAACGTTTTGCGTTTAGCCTGCTGTAAGTAAAGATGGATTTGGAGAATTTCCTCTAGATTGATTAATTAATGAGAAGCGATCGCTCAAAGCACGAACTAATTTTTCACACCCATAGATCAAGACATCCGTAGTGGGCAACAGAAGACGATTTTCATAGCTTTGGATCGTTTGCCGAGTTTCCTGGGTGGATAGGTTTTCCGAGTTGATCGCGATCGCGATAACTTGAGCTTGAGACATATTTTCAATTAGCTGGATTTCACTGGCAATAGTCGGCATCGGCAAATCAGGGAAATCACAGCGAAACTTTCTGCCTGGTGGATGCTGTAGAATAATTCCATCTGGCATAGATCCTTTTAAGATCCCAAGAGAACTCATAAATGCAGGATGACTCAAAGAACTTTGTCCCTCGACTAAAATAATGTCAGGGCTTTCTTGTTCAAAAGCTCGAACAACGGCGTTTTCAATTTCGCCAATCACAAATTGAGACACTAGCGCATCAATTGATACACCGTAGGCTACTCCCTGCATCAATGCAGTTTGTCCTGTAGCAACTAGGACTGACTTTACGCCTAAGCTATTTAAAGCTCGATTTAGTTCCACAGCGGTGGTCATTTTTCCACAGGCGCAATCTGTGCCTAAAACAGCAATCACAGGGACATTAACTTTGGCAATCTGTCCTGTAAAAACGTGAAGATCTTCTAATTTTGGCGGTTTGCGAATGTCTTGAATTTTAATTCCGCAGCGAATAGCCATTTCCCTGAACTCGGAATCCTCAGAAAAGAATTGATGAAGACCATTAATAATATCCATTCCTTGAGCCATTGCTTCGAGGATCAAAGCCCGTTCGGCAACGGGAATAAAAGCCTCTAAAGGAGCTTTACCATAGATGTAGCAATCAGGAACCTCTGGTAACTGAGACAAGGCTGATTCTAAATCAGCAAAAATAGGAATGTAATTTTTTTTGTTGTCTAACTGTTCTCCTGCATCTTTTCCCGCTAATAAACTGTCAATTACTCCCACAATGTTGTAAGTTTCGGAGTGCCGAACTAAGCCTGCTGCGGTTTTGCCGTCTATTAAGCCAAATTGATTTTCACAATATACTAAGGCTGTTTTTTTAGCGATCGGCATTTAATTAATTTCCTTAATTGATTTTTGAATTTTGCTTTGATTAAACTGGTTTTTATTATTTATCTTTCTCAAATAATATAGTTACTTGAATTTCTCTTATATTTCCCAAATCTAAATAAGATTGCTATGGCAACGTTATTTTTATGAATTATAAATAGACTCTTGAAATTCTCTACCCATTAAGCTGCCAAATTGCGACCACCCCATATTCGGAGTTTTACTAATTGTGGAATTGATTCGCTCTAGTTTTTTTCTCAATCCCATCATATTTTGAGAGTTATGGGGCAAAATTTCTTGATAAGCAGATGCTAATTCCTCGTTAGTTGCTGTCTTAAAATCAACTGATTCTCCAGCAGCGATCAAATTTCTTACAATGGGAATCATGTTTTATTTCTTAATTATTTTATTTCATCGATTAACTATTGCTAGAAAATCAATACTATCAATACTGTATTCATTGTGACAGATTTTTAGAAGTTTATTTCAAAAATACTTAAATCGTGACTAAAACTTATTGCGATCGCATCTTTTAACAACAGTTGGGACAGTAAGAGCAGTAATTAGTAATCTTTTTGAACTAACTAGAACAATGTAGTGTTTATGTAATCCGAAGAACTGCAAAAAATTTATGCATCATTGTTAAGAATTGTATGTATTTCGATACATCATTAAGTTTGTACCCAAAATTCTTAAAATCTCATATCTTAAAAGATGGATAAAAAGTAATCTTTCGACATTAGGTATGAGTCAATTAGTCGCCAATGAAGCTTATCAATATTACAAAACTAGATTGCCTAACGAATATCTAATTAAGAGATGTCGGATTAAGTAATCTTAGGACATCAATAGATCGATGGTTACTCTCAATCGATTCGGCAAGAGCAATAATTGAATAGTTTTATCACTCTCGACGATTAATTTTGATCGAGATAAAATTTATATCTTTGGCGTAATTGCTCTGAACTTAAGTTCTTTGTCCAATATTCCACTAGAGCATGACCAAAAGCCCAAGCATTCTTGTTACCCACACCGTTATTTTCTAATAATATCGACCAAATTGAGCGTAGATCGAAACTGCTGCTACCCTTGTCTTGATTGAGTAAAGTATAAAGATCATAAGCCATTTGGAGTTTGCCCATGACGATTGGGGCTTGTTCAACAGGGATTTGTTCTGCCAAAATATACGCTAGGGTGGAACTTCCTGTAGTCATCGTGGAAATGAATTGCAGAATTGGGCTTTTGAGCAAGGAAGCTAAGCCTTGAGTTGTAGCCATTTGACGAGTATAGCGATCGATGATTTGACTTGCTGCGGTACTGCGAGTCTCAAGATCCCTTAAAAAACGCGCTAGACGTAACTGTTTGGCGGGGGCGATCGCCTGAACTAGTTCTTGAGATAATGCGGCTATATTCCAGGCGGGGCGATTGCTGGTTAGATCTTCAGTGACGATAGGTAAGACTAAATCGCAGATATCACCCAGTTGTTCTGCCCGATAGATCGTAGCTTCACGAATTGATTTCTCTTTGGGCTGCATACCTTCCTGCCAATTATAGGGAGGATTCCATTCGCGGAGCGGACGGAGGCGATCTACCTGAGTTACAATAGCCACGGCGCTTAAATCTGGTAAATCTTGTTTTAAAGTCTGCAAGAAATCCAAATCCATCTGGAGAGCAGGATCTAAAGCAGGAGTAACGAGGAGTAATAAATCTGCGGTGGCTGCATAATCTAATACCTGTTCCCGCAATTCAGGACGGTTTACCTGCTCGTAACCAGGAGTATCGAGGAGATTTAATGTTTCCTGAGTCGGTGTCTTCCAAGTATAGTTTTTAATCTTATCGGTGCTAGGTAAGATATCAACCTCGGCTTGAGCGGTTTGAAATAGGGTATTGATCAGACTGCTTTTGCCCGCTCCTGTACGCCCCACCAAGATTATATTCACGGGCTTTTGCACAACTGACGTTTGGGGTTCAGCGGATTCCAAAATCTCTTTAAGAGTTTTAGTTTTGGCTTTAGGCAAGGCAGGGTTGGTCACAACTTCAGGCAGGGTAATCGTCTCATCTCCATATAGAGCGATCGCCTGTTGCGCCAAGTTTCTTAAAGCTACTTCTCGGATTAATTGACCAAAATTGAGCAGTAACTCTTGATTTGCCTGATTATTAAACTTTTTGGTAGCTTGATTGGCTACGGCGGCGGCGGGGTTGAGTAACCATTGTGACCAGTTAAATACCTGACCCAGTTTCCTCGCCGATGGCTCTAGCTTTCGATATACCTCAAATGCTTCCACAGCCTGCCCAATAGAGAGCCGATTTAGCATGGGAGATAACTTCTGCATCACGCGGTCAGTATCATCCACCGTACCGCGAATCAGACCGTAAGCTTGAGGAATATAGATGTTGAGCAGAGGACGTTTTACTTGAGGATTATAAGCTTGGGCGATCGCTCCCACTAATTCCAAACACCGTTGCCAGAAAGTTTGCCAATCTGACCACATCGGCTCATCTGTTTTAGTTTTGGCAATAACCTGCTGTAAAGCGGCATTAATCTGCTGTTCTTTGTCTGCTGCTACGTTTAATTCAGCATTTTCTGACAACTCCTTGTCGATCTCTTCGATTGCCTCTTCAATTTTTATTAGAGGTGATTTTGTCCATTTGACCAATAACCAACGCCAGATGGCAAATATTAACACTACCACCCCCCAGATCCAGTTAATTCCCCAATCATGAATCTGCGAACCTGCTGCCACCAAAAGAAAAATTACAATTGCGGCGATTGGCAATACTAAGATTACTATCTGCCAGGGTTTGATGCTTACCATTGTTTACCTACCTTATCTACCTTTGCGCCATTTTTATCCTAGCTAGGTTTACGAAAATAGTTTCGTCCCCCTTTTTTTTGATAGATATGCGATCGCGATCGATCTCTACGGCGATCTAGATCACTGCATCTGCCAAACTTTGTGCTAGTTGCTCTTATCAAATATCAGACTGCTAGCAAATAAAGAACTTTTACTACTCATAGACACAAGTACATTTATTATGTGATTAAGCTCATATCTCATCGATTATGAAGTCACTGTGAAGCCAGCTTAAAGCTTTTATAAAGGATATATCAGATAAACAAATTGATTTTTATCCCTTACCAATAAAGTTATATGGCTACTAACACAATTTCTAATTCCAATCTCTCTGCTAACTCAATCATCACCGACGACTGGAACGGCGGCTACAGAATCGAAGTCGATCTAACCTCAGATGTTAACGCTAAAGGTTGGACTCTCGACTTCGACCTGCCTGGAACCATCCGTGGAGCCTACGGCGTAGATCTAGTCGATAACGGTAACGGCAACTATACCATCAGCGGTCAAGGCGACTTTCAAGACCTCGAAAAGAGTGAAACCGCTAAAGCTATTTTTATCGTCGATGACAACGGACAAAAGGCAGTTACTCCTCAATTCTCTGCATCCGACGACAATCAACTTATAGGTTCGGTAATTAGTGAACCACTATCAGCAGCTCCAGCAACCTTAAGTGACAACGCCATCTCCGTCGGCTTTGAAGGACATGCCAATAACACTACCTACGACTATTCCGCTCAAAGTCAAGATTGGTCTGTGGCTTGGTCGAATCAAATGGACAAGTATGGCTCGATTTCCACTAATGAAGCTCATTCTGGCAGCAGTTCCTTAAAGATGGACTATCCTGCCAACGAACAGTCTAATGCTGGGGCTAAATGGCAGGTTCCTGGTCAGCAAGAATACTATCTCTCCTATTGGCTCAAGTTCGATAGTAATTTTGATTTTGACGGTAACAAATATAGTGGCGGTAAGTTACCAGGACTTGGTGAGGGAGATCTGGCTTCTGGCGGTGTCAAACCCAACGGCGACAATGGATTTACTTCTCGATATATGTGGCGTGAAGGTGGTAAAGCGACTCTCTATCTCTATCACATGGATATGGCAAGCACTTGGGGTGATGATATTTTACTCAAAGGAGAAGACGGACAAGATAAGTACTTTGAGCGCGGTCAATGGCACAATATGATTCAACGAGTTCAAGTCAATGATGCCGGTCAGGCTAATGGTGAGATTGATGTCTGGATGGACAAAGAACAGGTGCTAGACATGGATGGTCTGAGGTTTAATAACGGTCAAGGTATTGACACGATGTACTTCAGCACTTTCCACGGTGGTAATGGTAGTGACTGGTGGCCCGAACAGGAAGTTAGTGCTTACTTTGATGATTTTGTGGTTTCGACTGACGCGCACGATGTCGGTTTGTAGGTTTGATAGACTTATTTAACTGATAATTATTTGAATAGGCTTGTTCTTCCAGAGAGGAGGACAAGCCTATTTTTTGGGTAGGTGACAGTATCAATCTTTAGTGGTGATGGTTATCACCCGATACCGAGAAGAGCAACTTTATACTGGCTTTATATTCAACCAAGGAGCCATAACCATGAATAAGCCAATATCTTCAGTTCTACTAGCTACTAGCCTTTTTGTTCTTAATGCTGCGACCGCTCAGGCGGCGGCCAAAAATGTCAACAGTCAGCCAGCGACACCAGCAATTCCAAATTCAAAAATCTAGGAAGAGTTGGCTGTCAGATTAGAGGTAGAAGCAGGGGCAACGCATCTTAAATTGAGCGATAATCTCCACTTTTAGAAAGTAAGCTCTAAAAGCTTAAAAAGAAGAGAAGTGGTATCTAAGATTATTAAAAGTGACTTAAGTATAATGTAGGCGAAAAATTAGTATTAGTAATGGATGATATGATGACTGTAATTACTGAAAGATAAGGTTTTTTCAATCCGAAGTGAAATTAAGACCTAAAACTACAATCGAAGAGCATTTTTCAGCTATCAAAGACCCGAGATTAGATAGAACTAAGCTACATAAGCTAATTGATATAATTACTATTACCCTTTGTGCCGTGATAAGCGGAGCCGATAGCTGGGATGATATAGAATTATTTGGAAAGTGTAAATATGATTGGTTCAAATCTTTTTTAGAATTACCTAATGGGATTCCATCTCATGATACTTTTAATCGGGTATTTGCTTGCTTAGATCCTCAAGAATTAGAAAAATGTTTTGTGAATTGGATTAAATCAATTAATTCCTTAATATTAGATTCACAAATTGCTATAGATGGTAAAACTTTACGCCACTCTTATGACCATAATTCTGAACAAGGGGCGATCATAATGGTAACGGCTTGGGCGAAAGAAAGTGGATTAGTCCTGGCACAGAGAAAGGTGTCTAAAAAATCGAATGAAATTACAGCAGTTCCTGAATTATTGAAAGTTTTAGAACTTTCTGGAGCAATTGTAACTTTAGATGCAATGGGCTGTCAGACCAAAATAGTGAATCAAATAGTGAATCAACAAGCTGATTATTTGATTACATTAAAAAAAAACCAAGGCGGATTGTATAAGCGAGTAGATGACTTATTTAAAGTAGCTTTATCTGAGAATGAAAATGACTTGTTTTCTAGTAATTATAGTGTATGTGAATCAGGTCATGGTCGTACTGAACAGAGATGTTATCATGTTTTAAATGACATTCAAGAACTTGTAGATTCCCCAAAGAAATGGTCGAACCTAAATTCAGTTGTTCGTGTTGAATCAATTCGCCAATTGAAGAATGGTAAAATAAAGCATGAGAGTAGATATTTTATCACTAGCTTGTCTGAAAATGCTAAACAATTAGCTGAATATATTCGAGGACATTGGGGAATTGAAAATCAGCTTCATTGGGTATTAGACGTAGGTTTTAATGAAGATGATTCTAGAATAAGAAAAGATAATGCTCCCGAAAACTTGGCGGTTATTAGACACATAGCCTTGAATTTGATCAAGCAGCATAAAAGCATTAAAGGCAGTATTAAAGGCAAGCGAAAAAGAGCAGGGTGGGATAATAATTATCTTCGAGAACTATTGCTTACTTAGAAATATCTCATCAAAATTCAATCTAGAATGAAGAAGAAAACAACTCTTCTTTATTTCTGGCATCTCAACTTTTCTTTGTTCAGATAAAAGTAAGTCATGTTTACTATTAACAAGTTTTTATGCAGATATTAAATTTAATTTGAGGCTTAAAAACTTTTTCAAGTTCTTTTTCTGTCTAGCTTTGGGGATTTAGATGCGTTGCCCCTGGGGGTAGTGATACCGACTGAATTCTAAAACAATTGCGCCACTCAGAGAGTGGAGGGTGGCGCAACCACTACAAAACCTAATTACCAACTCGACTGTTGTGATTTCCCAGAGCCATTTCCCAATCAGGTATCCAGTGTGGTTCAATAAAATCTAAGATTCTTTACGCCTGAGCAGGTAGTAATGCAACTGCCGATAGTCAAACCAGCTTCCATTGTTACGAAACACGCGCTCGTCTTTCGTCATCTGTTCGAGAATCAGTGCCAGTTTCGGCACTTCCAGAACTATTTAACGGGTTTGATGGTTCTGGAGAACAAAAGTTTAGCTAATATCAGTCGGTGTATTTTAGAGAGTGCCGACAAAACTAACCTCTCCCGATTTCTCTCACAAGCACCCTGGAGTGAGAAGGAAGTGAACAGTGAAAGAATCAAGTATCTGTTAAATCAGACAGCCAACCATCGTCAGACGGCAGAAGAATCCTACCTCATATTGGACGATACTTTATGTGAACACGTGGGAAGTCTTTTCGAGTACGTTGACCGACACTACAATCATTCAAATCAATCCTATCCCTGGGCACATAATCTAGTCACTAGCCACTACTTGTCAGGATCAGTCCGCTTTCCCGTTGACCTGCGGGTATATCGTCGCTACGAAGAAATAACTCGGTGGTCGGAATTTGTCAAAAAGTATTTTCCTGATACGGAGATTCCCAAACAGAAAAAGGAACGGCAAAAACTGCACAAGTTGGTAGATCAGACCCTACTTAAAGCTCCAGAATTTCAGGAGCTACACTCACAATTTCAGACTAAAATTGCCTTGACCGTCGAGTTAATTGAACAAGCCAGGAGTAGAAAACTCCCCTTCACCACCGTGTTGATGGACAGTTGGTATCTGGCACCCGATATCGTAGCGACTCTTTTTGAGCATCAGTTGGATTGGGTCAGTCTGCTCAAAAAGAATCGGAAGCTCGAAGTTCACAGTTTTGTGCTCCGTGATGAAGCTGGGCCAACAATCAATACTTCTTGTTTAAGGATTAAGCAGTGCTAATAATCGAAAAAGTAAGTTGTTTTGGGGAGGAGGAGATTTCTCGATGAATCGGCTTTTTGGAGAGAAATTTAGAACGAGGTTTCTTAACAACTCGGGGATTATGTCTGCCCTGTCTGGGAGGAATTTTTTCAGCAAGTATATCTCGAATCAACCGCGAGAAAAAAAGGGAAGTTGTTGTGAATTAAGGTCTTGAAAATCAGGAATAGCTCGGCGAATAACTTTGAGAGTACCAGTAAAACCTAAGCGTAAAGGAGAAATATTTCCTTGCTGAGCAGCTTGAAACATTAAAGAGCGAATAGCATAGTGACCCAGGAGCCATCCATAAATTTCTTGTACAACTTCGCGAGGATTGAGAGAACGAATAGGAGTTTTACGCCCCAAAAGGTGAGTTTTCAGCTCATCAATAGTATTCTCAATTTCCCATCGTTGGTGATATTGCTCTGCCAAGAATAAAGCAGGAAATAAAGCCAAATCCATCAAACTAGTAACCAAACGATATGTTTTGAGTTCTCCATCCATCTCAATAGTGTACTCAATCACCCGAACTAGAATCTTAGTTGACCCTTTTTTCTTCGATTTGCGAGCCAGCGCGTTGCGGGTCTGTGACCCGTTGAAGCGACTGGCGAGGGTGCGGTCGGGATTAATCCAACTCAAATAAGAACCATCATCTAAATCTTGATGAGCAGGAAATTTGACGTTGGCGGGAACCCGTCCCAAATACTGACATCCTTGAGTCAGTGTGGCGTTGACCATTCGATAAGAATGAAATCCTCTGTCCCACATTAAAAGCATCGATTTGTTCACCGAACGCAGTAATTTTAAACCCCTGACTCTTTCTCCAATACGATAAGGACACATCAAGGCATCTGTAATTAAATGTGTTCCTGTCTCGATTAATAAAACCACACGGGCTTTTGGAAAAGCAGCCCTTGTTCCTTTTCGACTTCCTGGATATCCAAACACTCTGGCATTGGCTTTTATCAGACAAACTACCAAACTTGCTGGTAACTTACGTTGGCGTTTTTCAAAGCTGTTACTTTTCTCTAGTTCTTCGTTAATCGCTTCTGGAGAAATTACTGTTTGAATTGCCTGAAAGACTAATGATGCTTCCAGCTTCGGATTAATTAATGAGAATTCTTTAAGTTGCACTTTTTTCTTATCAACATCATCCTCACCTTACTAGCTTTTGAGCTTAAACAAGAAGTATTGATAAGCTTCGCGTCCCGCGTCCGCCTAGCCAGGGCAATCGCCTGATAAAAAACCAGCTATCGCGATAGTTGGTTTTTTAAGTCATACGTTGAATTATATTTAGTATAATTATATTTAGTATAATCAGAACTTGCAGAATTTTTTAGAAAGTAGTTTGGTCAGAAATCTCGTGAAAATAAAAGCACAAGTTAAAAGATGGGGAAACAGTTTGGGTTTGGTCATACCAGGCTCGATTGCAGACAGTCTGGATTTGAAGGTCAATCATAATATTTTGTTTAGTACAGAAAAGGGTCGTTTGATTATAGAGCTAGAAGAGTCGATACCGACTTTGAATGAAATCTTAGATAGTATTCCGACTGGCTATAGGCATCCAGAAGACTTGCAGGATTTTCTTGAGTCTGAGCCTGAAGGGAGAGAGTTAATTTGAGCGTTAAGCGGGGTGAAATAATTAGGATAAAATTAAATCCGACATCGGGAAGGGAACAGCAGGGTGAAGCTAGACCGTGCTTGGTTATTAGCAATACTAAGTTTAATCAAAAGCGAGAAATAGCGATCGTTTTGCCGATTACTAATACTGTTAAACCCAAGATTAAGACGTTAATCCCTCTGTCTAATAATTTAGCCGTAACAGGTTCAGTTGATACCGAACAGGTAAGAAGTTTAGATTTACAGAAACGTCGTTGGAAAAGTACTGGGGTAATTCTCGAAGAAGCCGATTGCGATCGGATTGTGAAGATATTTTCGGTTTTAATCAGTTAAAAAAAGCGCGATCGCCTTAGTATAAAAATTAAGGTAGCGATCGCTTTGCTTGGTTTGAAAAGATAGAATACTTGTGAGAAAAATTAAATTTTAAAGATGGGAAAATGTTCAGAGTACTCGTAAACCTCAAAGGTTTGAACTTTAGGAGTTGATTGAGTTATAGTAGTTGAGAACATTTTCATTTCACCGTGTAGTGTTCATTTCCCCCGAAACTGTTAGTAGCAGTCTTTGGGGGCTTGTCGTTTGTAGAGTTTTTCTTTCCCTTTTCTTAGATGCGCGTTCCCTTGCGCCTTACGGCGACGCGGGGTCGCATCTCTACACTTATATAATCTCATATATATCTTAAAAAGTCAAGTAATTAATATAAGTTAAATAAAAAAGATTTAAAGTTGTCTGTAAGGACAGGGGCAACGCATCTTAAATTGAGCGATAATTAGCCAATGTCAGAAAATAAGCTATAAAAGCCAAAAAAGAAGAGAAGTAGTATTTAAGATTTTTTTTTAATGACTTAACTGTAATGCAGGCGACAAAATTAATCTTAGTAATGGATGATATGATGACTCTAATTACTGAAAAATAAGGATTTTTCAATCCGAAGTGAAATTAAAGCCTAAAACAACTATCGAAGAACATTTTTCAGCTATCAAAGACCCCAGATTAGATAGAACTAAGCTGCATAAACTAATTGATATAATTACAATTACTCTTTGTGCAGTGATAAGTGGAGCGGAAAGCTGGGATGATATAGAATTATTTGGTGAGTGTAAATATGATTGGTTTAAATCATTTCTAGAACTACCAAATGGAGTTCCATCACATGATACTTTTAATCGGGTATTTGCTCGTTTAGACCCTCAAGAATTAGAACAATGTTTTGCTAATTGGATTAAATCTATTAATTCATTAATATTAGGAGCACAAATTGCTATTGATGGTAAAACATTACGCCATTCATATGACCATAATTCTGAACAAGAAGCGATTGTAATGGTAACAGCTTGGGCGAGAGAAAGTCGGATTAGTTCTAGCACAAAGAAAGGTAGCTAAAAAATCGAATGAAATTACAGCAGTACCAGAATTATTGAAAGCTCTAGAATTATCAGGCGCAATTGTCACTCTAGATGCAATGGGCTGTCAGACAAAAATAGTCAATCAAATAGTGAATCAAAAAGCTGATTACTTGATTACCTTAAAAAAGAACCAAGGTGGATTACATAAGCGAGTAGATGACTTATTTAAAGTAGCTTTGTCTGAGAACAAAAATGACTTGCTTTCTAGTAATTATAGTGTATGTGAATCAGGTCATGGTCGTACAGAACAGAGATGTTATCACGTTTTAAATAACATCCAAGATTTTGTAGATTCAAAAAAGAAATGGTCTAATTTAAATTCAGCTGTTCGAGTTGAATAATTCACGTCAATTAAAAAATGGTAAAATAAAGCACGAAAGTAGATATTTTATCACCAGTTTGTCTAAAAATGCTGAACAATTAGCTGAGTATATTCGAGGACATTGGGGAATTGAAAATCAGCTTCATTGGGTATTAGATGTAGGATTTAATGAAGATAATTCACGAATCAGAAAAGATAATGCTCCCGAAAACTTGGCAGTTATTAGACACATAGCCTTGAATTTAATTAAGCAGCATAAAAGTATTAAAGGCAGTATTAAAGGCAAGCGTAAAAAAGCTGGTTGGGATAATAATTATCTTCGAGAATTATTGCTTACTTAGAAGTATGTCATCAAAATTAAATCCAGAATGCAGAAGAAAACAACTCTTCTTCTTTTCTTGTATCTTGACTTTTCTACATTCAGGGAAAAGTAAGTCATGTTAAGCATTTAACAAAACTTCAATGCACATATTTAATCTTATTTGAGGCTTAAATTTTTGGAGTTCTTTTTCTGTCTGCTTTTGGAAATTTAGATGCGTTGCCCCTGCCACAAAACCTCTTTAACTAAATATGTTTGCTATCTACCAAAAAGTTATTACTATTCTCAACTATCCCCAAGAATTCGACGCTACAAGCGATTTATGGGACTGTGAGATTGATGAATTAGCTGGGTTTATCGCTCAAGCAGATTCCATTGCCGAGCCTGTAAAATTCTTTGCTGAGTGCGATCGCATTGATGAAGTACTCGAATCTCTAGGCTATGAAATTTAGCCTTATTCTACTCCTTTATAGTCAACTCTTTTGCTGCTTAACTTTTTTGGTACAATTATAAGATTATTAAAGAGTTAAGATTACTTACTTTACCATGTCTGAAATCTTTGTTCTGTATGGCTGTATGGCTGTATGGCTGTGCAATAGAATTATGAGAATTCCCGCTAATGCTATTATTTTCCAACCAAAGTTAACTCAATATTTGCTTGTTTTAAAACCTCGAAATGATAAGTCTCAGTTTCTAGCTCAAGCTGGCTTTACTCTTGATAACTGGCAAGATCTAGAAGCTGCAATTCGTCAGCTCAATCTTTCTGCCGAGGCTTTACCAGATCGAACTAATGAGTACGGAACTTTTTATAATGTTAGTGGCAAGCTCAAAAGTATCAATAGAATTGATTTGTCTGTTGTTACTGTTTGGTTGCTACGCCAAAATGACGGTCAATTTCAGTTTGTGACCCTAAAACCAGGAGCTAGATAATTTATATGACTTTAGAACTTTTTTCCGAAGTTACCTTGACTCAGGACATTGATGAATATAATCTTCAGCTCGGAGATGTTGCTACTCTCATTGATTTTGTCCCCCATCCCCAGGGTCAAGAAGATGGATGTATTCTCGAAGTTTTTAATGCTATTGGTGAATCTATTGCTGTGGTTACTGTTTCCCAATCTACAGTCCAACCATTACAAGCTAATCAGGTCTTAACTACTCGTCTTTTATCTACAACTAGCAAGCGTGTGAATTATTAAATTAAGTATTATGGGTGAAGCTAAACGTCGTGCCAAACTAGATCCTAACTTTGGTCAGAGATATCCCGCACAAGAGCAAAATTGGATCTTTGATTCTGCTAATGATGAAATTGTTGTCGGTAATCTAAACGATTGTTTATCTATCGCAGGAATCACCAATACTGATAATTATCGAAACCAATACATCGATCTACTCACTAAAAAAAATCTCAACCCTACTGAAAAGTTCGCTCTTTCTACCTCTCTACAGCTAGATCGAAGGGTAGTTGACGACCAATAGTATCAAATTTTGTTTGAGCAAGCAGTTCAAACAGGCTCTATTTTTGTGGTTTTTAGTGATGATGACCCCGATGAATGTTGTCACCATATTTATTACAATCAAGACCGCGCCCAAATGTTTCGCAACCAAGGTTATTGATTTTACCAAGGCTGTCTCCTTGAATTATTGGCGATCGCAAATAGTATTAGTTTGATTTAATTCTGCTGGACGATCAAAACTGTTCGTAATGCCCGCCAATAGCAAAAACATAAATATACTCCTCGTCGAACTTATAAATCAGACGATCCTTTGGCGATAATCGCCTCGACCAAAATCCAGACAGATTATGTTTTAATGGTTCTGGTTTTCCTAATCCCACAGAAGGATCGCCCCGCAACATTTCTTTCAAGATTTTACAGAGATTTTTGTGTAACTTGCGGTCTTTTGTTCTCAGTTCTTCGTATACCTGCCAAGTTTTCCCCTCAAATACCAGCGATCTCATTTAATTCCTCAGCACTAGGTTTGTATCCTGAATTTGCTTGATGGGTTACTTGAGACTCTGCTATTTGCTGCATTAAACTTTGATTTTGCAAGATATATAAGATTTCTTGTTCTCTTTCCCAGTCCTCTGCGCTAATTACAACAAAATTTTCACCATTGCGACGAGTTACTTTTAATGGCTGATGTTCTTTGATTACAGTTTCCACAAAATGCTTTAGCTTTTCCCGAAACTGATTAACACTAATGCTATTCACTTGATTATTTATTTTCTATTAATGTACGGTATTGCCGTACATTTTAGCTCAAAAGCACAGATATATCCGCTTTAAATCAACACCAAGATTACTTTGGCTGATTTTGCTTCAAAACCCGACTCCTTTCAGTCATAGATTTGATCTTTGTGAAACCTTATCTCGATCACCATCTCATTAATTTGAACTAGATAACACTCTCAAATAATCTCTAAACTCGATTAACTGCTTAATAGACATCTGAGCGCGATCACTTACTCCATAATTTGCCTTAATATATTTCATCCCCTGCTTCTTGCTCCAACCTAGTCTTCTAATTTCTTTTGTTGTCTGCTCCTTGAGCAAGGAAGCCCGCGTCGCCGAAGGGCGCAAGGGCAAGTCTTGCTGTAGTTGTTTTAACTCATCCTGGTCTGGTTCTAACGGATTTTGTGGTCAATCATATTGAAGGGTTTTACGACCGTTCATGGAACTGGCAATCAATAAATTATGAAGCCAATTATCATGGTAGCTGAAGCCATTTAGATCGCTAAATGGTGAGATTCGTGTAGAGCATTGAGAGCGAGTTCTAGTCCCATAAGGGTGGAAATTCCAAATTAGTGCCATCGAACGTAGATATAATCGTGCTGAGTTTTTGTCACCGTGAAAATATTGCATGGTATAGAGTAAGCGGTCTTGATGATTCATCAAGCGATCTACCAGATTGCTAGTGCGATGGGCTTGAGGAAAACGATAAGCAACTTTGAATTGAACTGCACGACGAGATAGCTTTCGTATTTTTTGAAGAGTTCGTTTTCTCCTGATGTGTTTTTTGCTCCAAATTAAAGTCAATCGCAGTCCTTTCAAGAATTCAGCAGCAGTAGTGGCTTTATAAGCTTTCCACAGCTTAGTTTTCAGCTTTTCCCTCAAATTGCGATAAGTAGGACTTCCTTTCTGAACTTTTAGTACCTCATGAAGAAAACATAAGATTATAGTTACAGTAGGAAATAGGTTGAGCCAAGCTTGTTTAGTTCCATCCCAAGCATCAGTGTTGACTGTTATTGGTGCATAATTGGGGTCAAGAAGACAAGCTTCAGCGTGAAAATCTCCATAACCTGCGGTTAAAGCTGAAGCACTGGCAGATTCAGTCAAGCTAACTCCTAAAAAACAACCCTTAGCTACGGTAGTAGGGATATAAACGCGATTTTTGCCCAACCAACTATGTTTTTCATCTGCTACCAGGTGTTGAGGCAATTTTTGAGGGTCTTTGATTGTTGTTCCCACAATAGAGACTCGACCCAGAGAGAGGTAAATTCGATACCAATACATGGGATTACGACCAAAAACATAAGCTAAAGCATCAAAAGGGACACCAAATTGACGCAGATACATTGGCTTCTCTATTTCGTCCGTTTTTCCCACCATATAGGGCATAATGAAGTCAGGACGCAATTGATAAACTTCCGAGTTGTCTTTGAGTTTGATTCGGCGCATTGGTAGTTGCTGTTTACTGGAGACCACCCAATCATGAAAGCAAAACCCTTTGTCCATTGCTGAGGGAAAAATTTCTGGATACTGGGCGTAAAGTTGCGATAAATAAGCTCTAAAATTGGAGTTATCATTGATTAATTGTCGATATTCTTCTTCACTCTCTACAGGCAAACAAATACTTTTATCTCCTCTGATAGAAACTGCCATGCTTGAATTTTTACTGAAAATAAATTGGATGTTTGTTGACTTTATCTCAATTTGATTTCGTTTGTATTTCAAGCCCCATTATTCTGGGTATTTCTACTACCCACAAAATCCGTTAGAACCAGGCTCGGTCTTCTTGGGTAATTACGACACAGCTAACTCGACGCTCGTTCATCAGTCGAGCTACATTTAAAACCGAAGTATTTAAAGGTGCATGAATGATATTTTGACTCATGACATCGGCGACTCTCCTGAGTTTGAGCAGATTAGCGGGTCGCATTGCCTGACGAATAGTTTCTGGGGAAATGACTCCGATTAAGTTATCATCTTCATCGACGATGGGTAAATGACGGATGCGGTAACGACGAAATAAAAATAAGGGGGCAAAGATATCTTTAAGATTCTGTTTTGGTAAACTGACGACTGGCTGATACTAAATCCGCTTGGTAAAAGTAGCTTAAAATAATAGTTAAAATACTTAAACTTACCAATGCCGAAAAAAGCTTATTTAGCTTCGCATCTAAGTGCTTTTGAACTGAAAAAGCGATATCGACAAAGCAAAAATCCGATTGAGTCAAGAAGATGGCATCTGCTTTGGAAAATAGCACAAGGTTGGACAATTAAAAATAGTGCGTTAGCAGTAGGATTAAGCTACGGTTATGCTCAGAGAATTGTCAGAAATTACAATCAGTATGGAGTTATCGGAGTAAAAGTCAAGCCGAGAGGAGAAGAAAAACATAGTGGAGGAAAAACAGCTTTACTCTCAGATGAACAATTTCAGAAGTTAGCTTATGCTCTGGAATCGAAACCCAGTGATGGAGGGATTTGGACGGGAGTCAAAGTAGCTCGCTGGATGGAAAAAGAAACTGGCAAAGAAAGAGTTTGGAATCAAAGGGGTTGGGATTACTTAAAAAAGTGCAGCTATTCTTGGCAGAGACCAAGACGCAAACATAGCAAGGGGAATCTTCAAGAACAAAACTTATTTAAACAAAATTTACCTGTTCTAGTTGAGCAATTAGAGAAGAAATATCCCTTAGCCAAAATAGAAGTATGGTTTTTTGACGAACATAGAATAGGATTAAAACCAATTTTAAAGAAGGTTTGGAGTCCGATTGGTAAGAGACCCCAGGCAGTTGTACAGCATCAATATGAATGGTTATATGTTTATGGTTTCGTCGAACCAAAAAGCGGTAAAACTTTTTGGTATCTAATTCCCCAAGTCAATACTCTATGGATGAACGTAGTCTTAGAAACTTTTGCCACCGAAGCAGGTGCCGACAAAGATAAAATTATTCTTTTAGTTCAAGACAGAGCAGGATGGCATCGAAGTCAAAAGGTTAATTTACCGTCAGGAATTAAAACAGAGTTTCTTCCTGCCTATTCTCCCGAATTGCAGCCTGCTGAGCGATTATGGTCATTAGTTGATGAAGCGATCGCCAACGAGAATATAGAAAGTATTGATGAACTCGAAGAAAGACTATCAAAGCATTGTTGTGTTCTCAGTCAAATGACGGAAGAAATTAAAAACTTAACTGATTATCATTGGTTCAAATATAGCTAGTTTTATATGACCTCTATCAATCGGATTT